>JBJMTY010000129.1:0-4746 GCA_045811445.1 Allosphingosinicella sp.
GCCGAGCCGCAGGCGGACGGCAGCTACAAGATCACCGGCACGAAGATCTTCATCTCGTCCGGCGAGCACGATCTTGCCGAGAACATCATCCATCTCGTCCTCGCCAAGATCGCCGGGGCGCCGGACAACGTGAAGGGCATCTCGCTGTTCATCGTCCCCAAGTTCCTGGTCAATGCGGATGGCTCGATCGACGCGCGCAACGGCGTCTCGTGCGGCTCGATCGAGGAGAAGATGGGCATACACGGCAATTCGACCTGCCTCCTGAACTACGACGAGGCGACCGGATGGCTGGTCGGCGAGCCCGAGAAGGGCCTCGCGGCGATGTTCATCATGATGAACGCCGCCCGCCTCGGCGTCGGCCTTCAGGGCCTCGCGCAGGGCGAGGTCGCCTACCAGAACGCCGTCGCCTACGCCCGCGACCGGCGCCAGGGCCGCGCCCTCGTCCCCGACGCGCGCGATCCGGACGCCAGGGCCGACCCGATCATCGTGCATCCCGACGTGCGCCGCATGCTGATGGAGATGAAGGCCTTCAACGAGGCGGCGCGGGCGCTGGTCCTGTGGGGCGGGCTGCTCGTCGACGTCTCGCGCCGCGCCCAGACGGAGGAGGAGCGCGAGGCGGCGTCCGATCTGCTCGGCCTGCTCACCCCCGTCATCAAGGGCTATCTGACCGACCAGGGCTTCAAGGCCGCGGTCGATGCCCAGCAGGTCTTCGGCGGCCACGGCTACATCCGCGAATGGGGCATGGAGCAGTTCGTCCGCGACGCCCGCATCGCCCAGATCTACGAAGGCACCAACGGCATCCAGGCGCTCGACCTGGTCGGCCGCAAGCTGGGCGCCAATGGCGGCCGCGCCGTGCAGGCCTTGTTCAAGCTGCTCGGCGAGGAGATCGGGGAAGCCAAGGCCGGCACGGGCGACCCGCCGAAGCTCGCCGCGGCGCTCGAGCGCGGCGTCGGCGACCTCCAGGCCGCGACGATGTGGCTGATGCGCAACGGCATGGCCGACCCGAACCATGCCGGAGCGGCGGCTTATCCCTATATGACCTTGATGGGGGTGGTGGCGCTGGGCCTGATGTGGCTACGCATGGCCAAGGCGAGCGCCGCCCTCCTCGCCGACGGCGCCGAGGACAAAGCGTTCCATGACGCCAAATTGGTCACCGCCCGCTTCTTCGCGGAGCGCGTGCTGCCGGAGACCGGCGCGCTCAGAGCGAAGATCGAAGCCGGCGCGGATTCGCTGATGGCGCTGCCGGCGGAGGCTTTCTAGCCCGGCCTCCGCCGGCGCATCGCGTTAGGTCGCGCTTAGTAGCAGCGGCGCGGCTTGCTGTGGCGCTCGATGTGGCGGCCGAGCAGGGCGCCGCCGACGCCGCCGACGATCGGGCCGGCAATGCCGTGAGTCACCGCGCCGCCGACCAGGGCGCCGGCGCCGCCGCCGACGATCGCGCCGGTGGTGCCGCCATGATGGTGGCAGGTGCGCGCATAATAATGGCGATGCCGGGCCGCGTCGGCCGGCGTCGAGACCGCGACCGGAAGCGAGACCGCGGCGGCGGTGAGAGCGAAGATGAGCTTACGCATGACATTTTCTCCTGATACCTGCCTGGCCAACACGCGGGCGGGGTCATCCGTTCCGTAGCCGGTCCCAAATGCGTCGCCCGAACGTGCCGCTCGTGCGTTGGACGCGCGGAGACGAGGCAGGATGGCCCTTACGGAGCGCTGGACGAAGGAGAGAGTGCGGGCGGCGGCCGGGACGGCCCTGCTCGAGGCGGTGCTCGGCTATGCCCTCATCGTCGGCCTCGGCGTGCCGGCCCCGGCCCCGGTGCGCGAGGAGCTGAAGCGGTTCGGCATGCTCGCGGAGCCGCCGCCGCCGCCGCCCAAGCGCGAGGTGGAACCGCCGCCCAAGCCCGTGCCCGAGCCCGAAGGCGCCGCGTCGCCCCCCAATCTCAAGGCCGTGCCGACCGAGATCGTCCGGCCGCCGCCCCCGGTGGTACGGCTGCCGCCGCCGCCGCCGCCGGTCGCGACCGCGCCGGTCGCGGGGCCGGGGGCCGCGTCGTCCGCCGGCGCGGCCGAGACAGCGGGGCCGGGCACCGGCGCGGGAGGCCAGGGCAACGGCTTCGGCGCCGGACGCGGCGGCGGCGGCGGGGGCAGCGGCGTCGCCGCGCCCGCCCGCTTCCTGCGCGGCGAGCTGCGCAACCGCGACTATCCGCGCGAGCTCGGCGACCGGGGGGTCGGCGGCACCGTCGTCGCGCGGTTCGTCGTCGAGGCGGACGGCCGGGTCAGCCATTGCCGGGTGATCCGCTCGAGCGGCAATGCCGAGCTCGACGACATTACCTGCGAGATGATCGAGCGGCGCTACCGCTACGCCCCCGCCCGCGACGCGGACGGCCGTCCGATCGCCTCGGTCGATACCGACGAGCATGAATGGGTGAGCCGCGCCCCGGTCCCCGTTGACGACGATTAGGCCTAGCCGATCCCCACGGAGGCCGCCGTCGCGATGACCTTGTCGACGAGGCCGAGGAAGGCCGTCACCGTCTGGATCGTGCGGGTGAGGTTCTCGATGCGCTGCAGCGCGGCGGCAAGCTCCCCTTGCGCCGCCGTCACGCCCTCCGCGGCGTCGGCGATCGCCTGCGAGCGCCGGGCGAAGATCAGGCCGTCCACCTTGGCGACGCGCTGCTGGAGCGCGATCAGCTGGTCGTTGAGCGCCTGGAAGGTGGCGACGTCGTCGGTCGCTTCCTTGGCCTGCTCGATCTGCCGCCGCGCGTCGGCGAGCGCGGCGGCGGTCGCGAGCAGATCGGGGTTTTCGTCGCTCATGGGCGGGGGGTCTCCGTTCCGGCCGCGCCGGCCGCGGTGCGGGTGCGCACCGAATCGGCCCAGCCGCCGATCCGCTGGATCCAGAACAAGGCGTCGCCCGGCTTGCCGCGCGCGGCGGCGGCGTGGGCCTGGCCGAGCGCGATCAGCGCTTCCGACAATTGGCCGAGCTGGCCGAGCTGGGCGTCGCGCGCGTCGATCGCCTGCAGATATTCGGTGAGGATCTGCCGCCGCGAATCCGCCTCGGTGGCAGGGATGGCGGCGTAGCGATTCTCGAGCTGGGGCAGCACCGAGGCGTTCCACGCCGTCTCGACGCTATCGTATAGCGCCCCCGGCGCGTCGCTCTTCCGCCCGACCGCGGCCGCCATGCGGCCGACGACCTGGTTGAAGGCGGCGTCGGTGCGGCGCATCACCGCCGTCGCCTCCTTCTCCGCCCGCGCCTGGACGAGCGCCTCGCCGAAGGTCTGGAAGACGGCGACCACCGACGGCGGCAGCCCCGCCTTGAGGGTGCCGCTGTTGAGCGCCTGGCCGAGCTCGCCGATCGCATCGCCCGTCGCCGTGGCGTTCTTCGGATCGACCAGGCCCTGAAGCGCGGCGGCGTAGCTGTCGAGCACGTCGAAGGCGGCCGACCATTGCTGCGCGGCCTCAGGCGTCACCGCGGCCGGGAAATCCGACTGGCGGAGGATCTGCGAGGGCTGGGCGACCTTCCACTCGACGCTGCGGTCGCGGATCAGCTTGTTGGCGGCGGCGAACTGGTCCTGGGATTGCTGGCGCGCCGCCGCGACTCCGGCCCTGAGCGCGCCTGCGTCGGCGCTGATCGCGGTTCCCGGCGTGGCGCACCCCGCCAGCAACAGGGCACCGGCCAAAGCCGCTAGCACCGATCGTGAAACCCCCATCGCAAGCCCCCCACGCGAAGCGGCATTAGGCCCCGCGCCGGGCGCCGAAGTCAAGCGCCTCAGCTACGCTCGCGGATGCTGGCGAAGCGGATTTTCGGCCAGTCCTGCTGAAAGCGGCCAAGCTCCCAGGGATTGCGGATGAGCAAAACGGGGGCGCCGTCGGCATCCTCCGCGGCGCTGCCGCGCTGGGCGGCGAGCAGGCGCTTCAATTCCGCGGACTCGTCGGCCGAGACCCAGCGGGCGATCTCCCACGGCGAAGGCTCGAAGCCGAGCTTGAGGCTGTATTCCGCTTCCATCCGCGTCGCCAGCACGTCGAGCTGGAGGGCGCCGACGACGCCGACGATCCAGTTCGAGCCGATCGCCGGCTTGAAGATGCGGATGACGCCTTCCTCGGCCAGGTCCTCGAGGCCCTTGCGCATCTGCTTCGACCGCATCGGGTCGTCGAGGCGGACGCGGCGCAGTATCTCGGGGGCGAAATCGGGCAGGCCGGTGAAGGCGACGTCGCCCCGCTCGGACAGGGTGTCGCCGACCCTCAGCGTCCCGTGGTTGGGGATGCCGACGATGTCGCCGGGGCGGGCCAGCTCGGCCAGCTCGCGGTCGCGGGCGAAGAAGGTGATCGGGTTCTGGATCGTCACCGCCTTGCCGAGCCGCGGATTGGTGAGCTTCATGCCGCGCTTCAGCGCCCCCGAGCAGACCCGCATGAAGGCGACGCGGTCGCGATGATTGGGGTCCATGTTGGCCTGGACCTTGAAGATGAAGCCCGAGCAGCGCGGCTCGTCCGGCGCGACCGGCCCGGCGCGGGCGGGCTGCGGCCCGGGCGGCGGCGCGAAGGCGGCGAGGCCGGCGAGCAACTCGGCGACGCCGACCTCGCGCAGCGCGGAGCCGAAATAGACCGGGGTGAGGTCGCCGGCGAGGAAGGCGGCGAGGTCGAACCCGGAATAGGCCGCGCTCGCCAGCTCGCCTTCCTCGCGCAGGTGGGCGACGGCGTCGGCGGGCAGCGCGGCGTCGAGCGCGGGGTCGGAGAGGCCCCGGACGGGAATTGCGCGCTCCGC
>JBJMTY010000130.1:0-6022 GCA_045811445.1 Allosphingosinicella sp.
GCCGACAAGGCTTCCAAGGCGTGGCGCAAGGCGGTCGCTGTCGCCCGCATCGCCGAGGCCGGGGTCACCGCCGCGGTCGTGCCGTCCGACTGCCTCTGGTATCACGCCGCCTACGTCTCGCCGGACTGGGGCAAGAAGCTCAGCCGCCAGGCCCGGATCGGGCTGCATATCTTCTACAGTTGAGGAGCGCCTTCCTTTTGGCGGGGGCGGGCGCAGCCTAGCGCAAGGTCCGGAAGGTGATCGAGTAGCGCAGCTCCGTCATCGGCGCGATGCTGTGCTCCCATTCCTCACGGGCGGGGCCGCGCAGCAGGTAGGCGGAGCGGGGCGCGGCGACCAGCGCCTGGCGCTCCCAGCGCGCGCCGGCCTTGCGGCGGAAGCGCAGGCGGGCGGGGGCGAGCAGCGACAGGCCGATCACGTCGTCGAAGACGGGCCGGTCGCGGTGCCAGCCGATGCCGGCGCCGGGCGCATATTCGACGATGAGCGCGTGGGCGATCGCTTGCCGGTCGAGGCCCGCCCAGCGCGCGGCGCGGTCGCGCGAGGGGAGCAGCCAGTCGGGGAAAGGCTCCGCCTGGTGGAGGCCGCTGCCGTCGAAGCGGTATTGCAGGCCGAACGAGACGGTGCGTCTCTTGCCCTCGAAGCCGTGGAACTCGAAGGCGCGGAAAGGGAGCCCGGCGAGCCGCGCCGCCAGCGCCGCTTCCTCCGCCGCGGCGAGGAAATCGGGCGCGTAGGCGAGGCCCTCGGGGAGGCCGCGCGGCGGCTCCGGGGCGAACAGGCTTGGCTGGCTCGCCGCCATCATCCTTCCTTTCCAGCCCGCTCGGCTAACAATTCGGCAACCCTTTCTGTGGCATAGCGCAGTTTCGAACTTCCCGAAGGGGCTAGGGGCAATGCACGAGATCCGCTCAACGATCCTTTCCAACGACGGCCATCGCTCGCCGGTCGCCCGCAAGGGCAAGGCCAAGAGCGAGCCGTTCGGCGGCCTCACGCGCATCGCCATCAAGCGCGAGGAGACGCGGATCACCAACCAGCGGCTCGAGGACCGCCACCTCGGCCTGGTCGAGAAAGCGGCGATCGTCTTCCGCCGCCGCAAGCGCGAGGTCGACGTCGTCAACGTCTCGTCGCGCGGGGCGATGCTCGAGACGGACATCGAGCCGCGCATCGGCGAGGGCCTCGACATCTTGTTCACCAGCGAGGCGAGGACGCGCTGCGCGGTGCGCTGGATCCGGGGCCGCCGGATCGGCGTCGAGTTCGTCAACGAGACCATCTTCTGGGAGGCCGGCACCGGCAGCCCCGTATTCCGCTACGCCCCGCACGCCGCCAACGAGACGGCGTCCGACGAAAGCGGGCCGACGCACGATGGCGACGAGCGCCAGCTCGCCGAGCACCAACTCGCCGAGCGCCAGCCCGTCGACCGGTCCCCGCGCCAGCGCCTGCTGCGCTCGGGCACGCTCTATTGGGGCGGCGTCTCGATTCCCGTGCGGCTGCGCAACATCTCCACCGGCGGCGCGCGCATCGACGCGCAGCGGCCGCTGGCGGCCGGCGCCGAAGTCGAGCTCGACCTCGGCGACAACGGCTTCCAGCTCGCCGAGGTGCGCTGGTCGAAGGAAGGCCAGATCGGCCTGCGCTTCGCCGCCGAGTTCGATCTCGACAGCCTCGCCCCCGCCCAGGAGCCCGGGGCGGTCGAGCTGCCCGAAGTGCTCAAGCCCGCTTATCTGGAGACCGAGATGCAGCCCGATTCCCCCTGGGCCGCCCGCTTCGAGCGGCTCAGCGTGACGCAGCTCAAGCTGGTCGACTAACCTAGCTTTTGGCGACCCAGAAGACGCCCATCGCCACGAACAGCAGGCCGAAGACGGCCATGACGAGGTAGACGGGCCCAGGCTTTTTGGTTTCGAGCACGCACTCTTCGGGCTTTTCCGGATTGTAGCGCACCGTCGGCGACGAGCCGACCGCGTAGGGCGCAATCATCGCGTCGGCCTTCTTGCGGCTCGAGCTGCGGTAATTGCCGAAGCGCAGGCGCTGGCCGGTCAGCTCCCGGCCGCCGACATCGTAGGCATAGCTCACCACCGGATTGTACCAGGTGGTGGTGCCGCCCTCGCGGTCGGAGGATTCCTCGACCACCACTTCGCAGCCGGTTACCTTGCCGGAAGCGGTGGGCCAGGTCTCGGCGGCCTTGGCCTTGCCGACGGCCCGCAAATGCGTCCAGACAAGCGCGCCGAACCAGACGAGGCCGATGACGATCAGACCGACGGGCGCCCAATTCATTCTCATTCCCCCTCGTGCATGGAATCGGCTTATTCAGCATCCTCAGGGGCGGCGAGTAAAGCCCTCAGATAGAAGGAGGAAGTCCATGCGCGCGATGCTTGCCGCCGCTCTCGCTCTGCTGCTCGCCGCCGCGCCCGCCGCGGCCCAGGCGCCGGATTACGGCGCGAGGCTGAAGGAAGGCGACGCCGTCCTCAGGGACTTCCGCTTCGCCGACGGCGAGCGGCTGCCGGAAGTGCGGATCCATTATGGGACGCTCGGCACCCCGCACCGCGACGCGAAAGGCGAGATCGACAATGCGGTGATGGTCCTCCACGGCACCGGCGGCACCGGCCGCCAGTTCCTCGCGCCTCAGTTCGCCAACGAGCTGTATGGGCCGGGCCAGCCCCTCGACCTTTCACGCTATTACCTGATCCTGCCCGACAATCTCGGCCACGGCCGCTCGTCCAAGCCGAGCGACGGCCTCCACATGCGTTTTCCCAAATATGATTATGACGACATGGTGGAGGCGCAGCGGCGGATGCTGGAGGGGCTGGGCGTCCACCGCCTCCGCTTGCTGATGGGCACGTCGATGGGCTGCATGCACGGCTTCGTCTGGGCCGAGGCCCACCCCGATTTCGCCCGCGCGATCATGCCGATGGCGTGCCTCCCCACCGAGATCGCCGGCCACAACCGGATGTGGCGCGACGCCGCGATCAAGGGGATCGAGGCCGATCCGGCCTGGGCGGGGGGCGAGTATCGAGCCGAGCCGCTGCAGGGGCTGCGCACCGCCGTCAGCCTGTTGCAGGTCGCCGGCTTCGCGCCGCTCTACCTTCAGAAGGCCTATCCGACCCGCGCCGCCGCCGACGCCTATATCGAGGACCGCGTCGCGAAGGACCTGCCGACCCGCGACGCCAACGACCTCATCTACCAGCTCGACGCCTCGCGGACCTACAACCCCTGGAGCAAGCTCGAGCGGATTTCGGCGCCGATCACCTGGATCAACAGCGAGGACGATTTCATCAACCCGCCCGGCTACGGCATTGCCGAGGAAGCGGCGCGGCGGATGAAGACCGGCCGCTACATCCTCATCCGCGCGACCAGCGACACGCGCGGCCACGGCACCCACACCTGGGCGAGATTCTGGCGGCAGGAGCTGATCGACCTGCTGGCGAAGACGGAGCAATAGGCTCCCCCGAACAGGGTACCACCAGCGGGGACAGTCACAGTGACTGTCCCCGCTCACCCCCAGGTTCGAGTCCTGCCGGGTGCGCCAGCACAACCGTAGGTTGACTCCACAAGCGAGCCATTATCGTCCATGTTCGTGCCGATGGGCGACGACGTGAATCTTCCAGGCCGGTCGTGCGGCAGCTGCACCCTGTGCTGCAAGATGTTTCGCATCGACTCGCTGGCCAAGCCGCGCGACGAATGGTGCCGTCACTGCGCCATCGGCCGCGGCTGCACGATCTATGACAGCCGCCCGGTCGAATGCCGCCGTTTCCACTGCGGCTATTTGTTTTGGCCGCAGGCCGGCGAGCATTGGTTCCCCGGCCGCAGCAAGATGATCATCGTCTCCGAGATGGACGGAACCCTCCTCAGCATCCATGTCGATCCCGCCCGTCCCGACGCATGGCGCCAGGCGCCTTATCATGCCGACATCAGGCAATGGGCCGCCTGGGCGGCCCCGGCCGGCCATCGGGTGACGGTGTTCGTCGGCCGGCGCGCGATCGTGATCTTTCCGGACCGCGACGTCGATCTCGGGATCCTGGCCGAAGACGAACGGACCCTGGTCTTGTGCCACCGGACGCCGGCGGGGATGCACCTCGAAGCGTTGAAGGTGAAGGCGGACGACCCGCGGCTCTCCTCAACCGCCCGCGAGATCGATCCGTCGGATGTGGCACGCCGAACGGCCTGAGGTGAAGCTGGCGGTGGCGCAGGCAGCGATTTCCATCACCGGCCTCCCGCAGGCGCCGGCTCGACCGAGCTCACATGGTTCAGGGCGATGACCCAGCGGCCGCCGACCTTGCGGAACAGGCGGGTGTTGACGCCGTCCTGCGGCTTGCCGCCGCCTTCGAGGCGGTAGCGGCCGACGAGCTGGGCGGCGTCGGGCGCGAGCAGCTCGATGTGCAGGTCCCAGAAATGGAGGCGGCCGCGGCGGGCCGGGTCGCCGCCATAATCGCGGACATAATGGTCGAGCGTCGCCTGCCAGCCGGCCTGCACCCGGCCCTTGGAGACGAACACCACGTCGGGACGCTTGAAGGCGGCCATGTAGCCGGCGAAGTCGCCGCGGTTCCAGGCGGCCTCCATACCGGCGACGACTCGGCGAATCGCCGCTTCCTCGGCGGCGGCGTCCACCCGCGCGGCGGGCGGCGGGCAGGGCGCGGCGGCGGCGGCGAGGAAAGCGGCGAGGGGCAGGAACGGCGTCATGGCGTCTCCTTCGGGCGATCCGTCGCGAACCCGCCGCGACTCAGCGCCGGTTCAGGTTTTTCAGTGCGTTATATCCGGGCCGACACGCGACGGGCGGTTGAACCGGCCGGCGTTCGCGTGCGTTAGAACCCCGTAAAGCGGGCGGCAGGACAGGAGTATTTGTCATGCGCATTTTGAAAACGAGCCTTCTCGCCTTGACCGCGGCCTCGACGCTGGCGGTCGCGGCGAGCCCGGCGGACGCCCAGTACCGGCGCTACCGTCATCACGACAACGACACCGCCGTGGCGATCGGCGCCGGCATCCTCGGCCTCGGCATCGGCGCGGCGATCGCGTCGGGCAATGACGGCTATTACGGCAATCGCGGCTATTACGGCTACAGCACCGGCTACGGCTACGATCCCTATTACTCGAACGGCTATTATGGCAGCGGCTATAGCGGCTATAGCGGCTATAGCGGCTATGCGACGCCCTATTACGGCAGCGGCTACGGCAGCTATTATACCGGTCGCCGCCATTGCCGCACGGTGCGCCAGTACGATCCCTATGCGGGTCGCTGGATGCGCGTCCGTTATTGCTGATCCGGCGCGGGCGCGAACGGGAATGGCCGCACGGGCCGTCCCCGGCGCGCTCCCGCTCACCGCGTGAATCTCTCCCCGGCTTCGGCCTTGCGGACCAGCAGGTCCGACAGGTGGAAGTCGGGGCCGAGGCGCGCCTGCTGGTTGCGCAGGCCCTCGACGATCTTCGGCAGCCCCTCGGTGTCGGCCCAGAACATCGGGCCGCCGCGATAGACCGGCCAGCCATAGCCGTAGACCCAGACCACATCGATATCGGAGGCCCGCTGGGCGAAGCCGCCTTCGAGGATCGAAGCGCCCTCGTTGACCATCGTGTAGAGGGTGCGCTCGATGATCTCCTGGTCGGAGATGTCGCGGGGCTCGACGCCTTCCTTGGCGCGGAACTCGTCGATGATCTTCGCGACGACCGGTGACGGCGAGGGCCGGCGCTTCTCGTCATAATCGTAGAAGCCGGCGCCTTTCTTCTGGCCCCAGCGGTCGGCGGCGCAGAGCGCGTCGCGGACATTCTCGATGCGATTTGGGTCGCGGTGCCAGCCGATGTCGACGCCGGCGAGGTCGGCCATCTGGAACGGCCCCATCGGCATGCCGAACTCGACATGGACGCGGTCGATCTGTTCGGGCGTGGCGCCTTCCAGCAGCAGGCGGCTGGCCTGGACCTGGCGCGGCATCAGCATGCGGTTGCCGATGAAGCCGTAGCAAACGCCCGCGACCACCGCGACCTTGCGGATCCGCTTGGCGAGGCTCATCGCCGTCACCAGCACGTCGGGCGCCGTCTTCGCGCCGCGCAC
>JBJMTY010000131.1:0-4819 GCA_045811445.1 Allosphingosinicella sp.
ACGCGCGAGGTGGGCACGCGGGCGGCGAGGTCGCCGGCGCCGACCCGGCGCGCCGCCTCGACCAGCTCGCTCACCGGCCGGACCATGCGGTCGGCGATGGCGAGGGCGATGAGGATGGCGAAGCCGACGATCAGCAGCGAGACGACGAGCAGGATCGAGTTGAAGCGGAACTGCAGCTTGCGGGTATTCTCGAGCGTGGTGCGGTAAGCGCTGAGCGCGCTTTTTGCCTTGCTGATCTGCATCAGCGCCGAGGGGTTCACGTAGCGGGCGCCGTAGAAGAAGACCTCCGCCTCCGGGTCGAGCCGGACCACGGCCTCGACCCGGTCGGGGCTCGAGTTGGTCATTACCTGGCCGGCCTTCATCCGCCTCAGCGCGCTCGCCGGGAAGCGCGAGGCGAGGTTGCGCCGGTCGAAATTCACCTCGAACACGTCGTTGTGGACGCCGCCGTCGGTGCCGATGCGCAGCAGCGCCGTCTCGGTGAGCTGCCGCACCGCGGTCTGGTAGAGCAAAGCGTCGCGCAGGGCCGGGCTGAACAGGCCGAACTGGTTGATCTTCGAGACGACGTCGCCGCCCATCGTCTGGACGTCGAGCTCGATCCGCCGGCGATGCTCGCGTTCGTAGATCTGCGAGACGTTCTCGGCGCTGGCGAGCACGGTCTGCGAGCGCTCGGAAAACCAGAATTGCAGGCCGTTCTGGAACAGCAAGGAGGCGAAGATGACGACCAGCAGGGTCGGCACGCTGGCGATCGCCGAGAACAAGGCGACCAAGCGGACGTGGAGCCGCCCCCGCCCCCCGAGCGGGGTGCGCGCGGCGCGGCGCAGCGCGACGCGCCGGGCGATCAGCACCATCAGCAGCATCGCCGGCACGAGATTGGCGACGAGCAGCCCGGCGACGGCCGGCGGCCTGAGCAGCGATTCGCCCGTGCCGTGGCCGCGCACGACGAAATAGCTCGCCACCGAAATCCCGCCGAGCGCGAGGATCGTCGCCAGCTCCAGAAGCGGGAAGAAGCGGCCGCGGTGGAGGATTACGGACAAATGCCGGCGCCAGCGGGGTCGCTTGTCGGATCGGATCGGCGCGGGCGCGGTCACGAACCCGCGCTACCACAACGATGTGGCAAAAAGAACACAGCAGATGCGAAAATGTCGCTCAGCGGTGGCCAACCTCAGGCGGCCGCCCTGAGCAGCCACGGCGCGTAGAAATCGCGCAGCATGGCGCGGGCCCGATCGGCGTCCGGCTCCTGGTTGAAGGCGTTGCGGAACTCGGCCGAGCCGTGGAGCCCCTTGGTGTACCAGCCGACATGCTTGCGGGCGATCGGGACACCGGTTTCCAGCCCGTAAAGCGCGAGCATCGCCTCATATTGCTCGGCGAGGACGGCATATTGCGTCTCCATGTCCGGATCGGGCAGGCGCTCGCCGGTGGCGAGCCAGTGCATGACCTGGCCGAGCAGCCAGGGCCGGCCGTAGGCGCCGCGGCCGATCATCACCCCGTCGGCCCCCGACAGGTTAAGCGCCGTCTCGACATCCTCGATCGAGCCGATGTCGCCGTTGACGATGACGGGCACGTCGACGGCCTGCTTGACCTTGCGCACGAAGGCCCAATCCGCCTCGCCCTTGTACATCTGGTTGCGGGTGCGGCCGTGGACGGTGATCATCCGGACGCCGAGGTCGACGGCGATGCGGGCGAGCTCGGGCGCGTTGAGGCTGGCATGGTCCCAGCCCATCCGCATCTTGAGCGTGACCGGGACCGAGACCGCCTTGACGGTCGCGTCGACGATGGCGGCGGCGGTCTTGAGGTCGCGCATCAGCGCCGAGCCCGCCTCGCCGTTCACCACTTTCTTGACCGGGCAGCCCATGTTGATGTCGATGATCGCGGCGCCGCGATCTTCGTTGAGCCTGGCGGCCTCGGCCATCTCGGCGGGCGCGCAGCCGGCGAGCTGCATCGACACCGGATCCTCGATCGGGTCCCACGCCGCCTTCTGCAGCGACTGGCGGGTCTCCCGGATCGCGGCCTGGCTGGCGATCATCTCGGTCACGGTGAGGCCGGCGCCGAAGCGCTTGACGACGCGGCGGAACGGCCGGTCGGTGACGCCGGTCATCGGCGCCAGGATGACCGGCGCGTCGATCCGCACCGGACCGATGGAAATGGGCTTCAGCGTCGTCATGGGAGAGCGGGAGATAGGGGGAAAGGCGGTGACGGGCAAGGTGTCACCCTCCCCTCCCTTGCAGGCAAGCAGACTGGAACGTACGGCACCCTCATGTCCGAAGGGGGAAAGATTGTCGCGCTGATCGTCGCCGCCGGCAGCGGCGCGCGCGCCGGCGGCGGGGTGCCCAAGCAATATCGGCGGATCGGCGGCAAGGCGGTGCTCGCGCATGCGGTCGACCATCTCCGCATCGCCGGGGCGGACGCGATCCAGATCGTCATCGGCGCAGGCCAGGAATCGCTCTACGCCGAAGCCCTGGGCGACAGGCCCCTCCCCTCGCCCGTGGCCGGCGGCGTCCAGCGGCGGCAGTCGGTGCTGAACGGGCTGGAGGCGATCGCCCGCGCCGGCGGCGCCGGACGAGTGCTGATCCACGATGCCGCGCGGCCTTTCCTCTACCTCGACGTCTGGGACCGGATCGTCGCCGCGCTGGAGGATGCGGAGGCCGTCGTCCCCGCGCTCGGCGCGATCGACACGCTCGCCCGCGGCGGCGAGACGCTCGGCGATCCGGTCGCGCGCGAGGGGCTGCTGCGGGTCCAGACGCCGCAGGGTTTCCGCTTCGAGACCATCCTCGCCGCGCACCGCGCCTGGACGGGAGGCGAGGCGACCGACGACGCCCAGGTCGCCCGCGCGGCGGGCATCGCGGTGAAGGTGGTGGAAGGCGATCCCCGGCTCGAGAAGCTCACCTACGAAGCCGATTTCGCCCGCGCCGAAGCGATGCTCGCGGCGCGGCTGGTGAGCCGCACCGGCATGGGCTTCGACGTCCACGCCTTCGCCCCCGGCGACGGTATGTGGCTCGGCGGCGTGCTCGTCCCGCACGGCAAGGGCCTGGCCGGGCACAGCGACGCCGACGTGCTGCTCCACGCGATCACCGACGCTTTGCTCGGTGCGCTCGGCGAGGGGGATATCGGCGTCCATTTCCCACCCTCGGACGCGAAGTGGAAGGGCGCCCCCTCCTCGCTGTTCGTCGAGCATGCGCGCGCGCTGGTCGAGGCGGGCGGCGGGCGGATCGACCATGTCGATGCGACCCTGATCTGCGAGGCGCCCAAGCTCGGGCCGCACCGCGAGGCGATCCGGGCCCGCGTCGCCGCGCTGTTGCGGGTGCCCGTCGCGCGGATTAGCATCAAGGCGACGACGACCGAGCGGCTCGGCTTCGCCGGGCGCGGCGAGGGCATCGCCGCGCAGGCCGTCGCGACGATCAGGCTTCCGGAGGATCCATGTTGAAAGCGTTCGCCCTTGCCGCCCTGCTGACCGCCCCGGCGACCGCGCCGCCGCCGCCGCCCGGGCCGGGCTGCATCTCCAAGGCGCAGGTGCGCGACATGGTGATGGTGCTCTCCCCCTATCTGATCGACGCGCTGGCCAGGAAATGCGGCCCGGCTCTGCCGCCGGCGGCCTTCCTCAACAGCGGCGCCAGGCCGATGAGCGCGCGGCTCAGGGCCGAGAGCGCCGGACGCGAAGCCTCCGCCGCCACCACCTTTCGCGCCTTTGCCGGGGACAAGGTGCCGCCGGTCGAGGACCAGGCGGCTTTGCTCACCGTGATGGGGCAGATGCTGCGGGGCCTGGCGACGGCGAAGCTGCCGGTCGATAAATGCGCGGGGATCAGCAGCATGATCGAGGCGATGTCGCCGCTGCCGGCTCAGAATCTGGGGCAATTGTTCGCCAGCGGCCTGGAAATGGCCGACGTCGGCAAGGACGGCAAATCGCCGAAAATCTGCCCCGATGCCTGACAGCCGGGACTTCGTTCTGCCGGAAGAGCTGGTCGAGGCCGCCCGCAAGGTGGTCGCGGCCAACCGGGCGGCGGGCAAGCGCGTCGCGGTGGCGGAGAGCTGCACCGGCGGGCTGGTCGCGGCCGCCCTGACCGAGGTGGCGGGCTCGTCCGACGTGGTCGAGGCGGGGTTCGTGACCTATTCGAACGATTCCAAGATGGCGATGCTCGGCGTCTCCGACGAAGTGATCGAGACGTTCGGCGCGGTGTCGGTCGCGGTCGCCTGGGGCATGGCGCAGGGCGCCTTGGCCCACAGCGCCGCCGACACCGCCGTGGCGATCACCGGCATCGCCGGGCCGGAAGGCGGCAGCGAGCGCAAGCCGGTCGGCACCGTGATCTTCGCGCGGGCGCGGCGCGGGGCGGACCCCAGGGAGATCACCGCCGACGTCAAGACTTTCGGCGACCTGGGGCGCGGCGGCGTCCGGCTTCAGGCGGCGCTGTGCGCGCTCGAGCTGCTGATGCCGGCCAGCGCTTCGGAGGGCTGAGGCGGCCCGTATAGGTCGCGCGCCCTTTCCTCGAACGCCGCGATCATGCGCCGGAGCGCGCGGTCGAACATCTGGCCGGCGAGGCTCTCGAACAGGCGGTTCCTGAAGGCGAAATCGACGCAGAAATCGACCTGGCTGCCGCCCTTGCCGTCGGGGCGGAAGGTCCAGCTGTTGTGGAGATATTTGAGCGGGCCTTCGATATATTCGGTGCGGATCTTGGTGGGGCGCTGCTTCTCGACCCGCGAGGCGAAGGTCTCCTTCAGCGCCTTGAAGCCGACGACGAGGTCCGCGACCATCAAACTCTCGCTGTCCGAGCGCACCCGGGTCGCGGCGACCCAGGGCAGGAATTCGGGGTAGCGGGCGACGTCGGCG
>JBJMTY010000132.1:0-2955 GCA_045811445.1 Allosphingosinicella sp.
ACCTTCATCAACCAGAAGGACATCAACAAGGCGGGCAAGGAGAGCGAAAAGCTCTACTGCATCTACGTCGCCATCGGCCAGAAGCGATCGACGGTCGCGCAGATCGTCCGCGCGCTCGAAGAGAATGGCGCGATGGAATATTCGATCGTCGTCGCCGCCACCGCGTCCGAGCCGGCGCCGCTCCAGTTCCTCGCGCCCTACACCGGCTGCACGATGGGCGAATATTTCCGCGACAACGGCATGCACGCGGTCATCGTCTACGACGACCTCTCCAAGCAGGCCGTCGCCTACCGCCAGATGTCGCTGCTGCTGCGCCGCCCGCCGGGCCGCGAGGCCTATCCCGGCGACGTCTTCTATCTCCACTCGCGCCTGCTGGAGCGCGCCGCCAAATTGAACGAGGCGAACGGCTCGGGCTCGCTCACCGCTCTGCCGATCATCGAGACCCAGGCGGGCGACGTCTCGGCCTACATCCCGACCAACGTCATCTCGATCACCGACGGCCAGATCTTCCTGGAGACCGAGCTTTTCTACCAGGGCATCCGCCCGGCCATCAACGTCGGCCTCTCGGTCAGCCGCGTCGGCTCGTCGGCGCAGACCAAGGCGATGAAGAAGGTCGCCGGTTCGATCAAGCTGGAGCTCGCCCAGTATCGCGAGATGGCCGCCTTCGCCCAGTTCGGCTCCGACCTCGACGCCTCGACCCAGCGCCTGCTGAACCGCGGCGCGCGGCTGACCGAGCTGTTGAAGCAGCCGCAATTCCACCCGATGCCGGTCGAGGAGCAGGTGGTGTCGATCTTCGCCGGCGTGAACGGCTATCTCGATACGATCCCGGTCGGCGCGGTGACCCGCTTCGAGAGCTCGCTGCTCGCCCACGTTCGCTCGGACCATGGCGACGTGCTCGGCAAGATCCGCGACACCAAGGCGCTCGACGACGACACGTCGGGGCAGCTCAAGTCGATCATCGGCGATTTCGCCAAGACGTTTGCTTAACCACCCGTCACCCCGGACATGGGCTCCCATCAAAGTAGTACTTTGATGGGGTCCCGATCCGGGGTCCACCTTCTTCCTCGCCGTCTCGGAGAAGAAAAGGTGGATGCCGGATCAAGTCCGGCATGACGAACTAGGGACTGAACAGGACTCATGGCCTCTCTCAAGGCGCTCAAAGGCAGGATCGCGTCGGTCAAGTCGACGCAGAAGATCACCAAGGCGATGAAGATGGTCGCCGCGGCCAAGCTGCGCCGCGCCCAGCAGGCGGCGGAAGCCGGCCGCCCCTATGCCGAGCGCATGGAGCAGGTGATGGCGAGCCTCGCCGCCCGGGTCGCGCGCACGCCGCAGAGCCCGCGGCTGCTGGCCGGGACCGGCGCCGACCAGACCCATTTGCTCGTCGTCTGCACCTCCGACCGCGGCCTTGCCGGCGCGTTCAACACCAACATCGTGCGGGCCGCCCGCAGGACCGCGGAGGAGCTGATCCGCCAGGGCAAGAATGTCCAATTCTACCTGGTCGGGCGCAAGGGCCGGGCAGTGATCGGCCGGCTCTATCCGCGCCAGATCGTCCACCAGCACGACACGAGCGCGATGAAGTTCGCCGCCTTCGGCGACGCGCAGGCGATCGCCGACGATCTCGCGCGGCGCTACGAGGCCGGCAATTTCGACGTAGCCCACCTGTTCTACGCCCACTTCAAGTCGGCGATCGTCCAGGAGCCGGTGAGCCAGCAGATCATCCCGATCGCGGTGCCGCAGAGCGACAGCGAAGGATCGGCCGCCGGCGGCAGCCTCGCCGGGATCGAATATGAGCCGGACGAGGACGAGATCCTCGCCGCCCTGCTGCCGCGCAACCTCGCCGTGCAGATCTTCCGCGCGCTGCTGGAGAATGCCGCGTCCGAGCAGGGCAGCCGCATGGCCGCGATGGACAACGCCACCCGCAACGCCGGCGACATGATCAACCGCCTGACCATCCAGTACAACCGCACCCGTCAGGCCGCGATCACCACCGAGCTCGTCGAGATCATCTCGGGCGCGGAGGCGCTATGAAGCTCGAGCTTACCGCCCTCGCCGCCACGGGTTGCCTGGCGGGCTGCGCGAACGTCCACGAGCGACCGCTCGCGCTGGGCGACATCGGCTTCAACGGCGCGGCCGTGCTCGGCGCGGAGCGCGACGCGCTGGCAATGGCCACGGCGGGGAGTCGGGCGCGAGCAGAGATCGGCTCGATCGAGGCGGTCGACATGCTTCGCTGCGTCACGGTCGACTGGGTGGCTGCCGAGACGCCGCGCTGCGACTATCGCCTGCGCTACCGTCGTCCCGACGGCGCGAGCGCGACGATGATGCGTCGCAAGCAGTTTTTTCAGCGCGACGCCGAGGGGCGGTGGCAATGGGTCATCATCGTCCAGGGCGACTAGACTAACCGAGAAGCAAGGAAACGAACATGGCTACCGCCGCAACCGCCACCAACAACAAGGGCCGCATCAGCCAGGTGATCGGCGCCGTCGTCGACGTGACATTCGAGGGCGAGCTGCCGGAGATCCTCTCCGCGCTCGAGACCGACAATAACGGCAACCGCCTGGTCCTCGAGGTCGCGCAGCACCTCGGCGAGTCCACGGTCCGCACCATCGCGATGGATTCGACCGAGGGCCTCACCCGCGGCCAGGAAGTCAGCGACACCGGCTCGCAGATCCGCGTCCCCGTCGGCCCCAAGACCCTCGGCCGGATCATGAACGTCGTCGGCGAGCCGATCGACGAGCGCGGCCCGATCGGCGCGACCGACACCGCCCCGATCCACGCCGAGGCCCCTTTGTTCGTCGACCAGTCGACCGAGACCTCGATCCTCGTCACCGGCATCAAGGTGATCGACCTGCTCGCCCCCTACGCCAAGGGCGGCAAGATCGGCCTGTTCGGCGGCGCCGGCGTCGGCAAGACCGTGCTGATCCAGGAGCTGATCAACAACATCGCCAAGGGCCATGG
>JBJMTY010000133.1:0-2432 GCA_045811445.1 Allosphingosinicella sp.
CAGAAGCCGAGCAAAGGCGGCACCCCGGCCAGGCTGAACATGAAGGCCGCCATGGCGAGGGCGAGCCAAGGCCGGGTCCGCGACAGGCCGGCGAGCGAGGCGATCGTCTCGACCGGCGTGCCGTCGGCGTCGCGCATCCTCAGCACGACCAGGAACGAGCCCAGGGTCATCACCATGTAGACGGCCATGTAGAACAGCACCGAGGCGACGCCTGCCGCGGTGCCGGCGGCGAGCCCGACGAGGGCGAAGCCGACATTGTTGATCGAGCTGTAGGCGAGCAGCCGCTTGACGTTGGGCTGGCCGATCGCCGCCACGCCGCCGAGGATGGTCGAGGCCAAAGCCATGAACACCACGATCTGCCGCCATTCGAACGTCGCCGGCCCCGCCGCCTGGACCGTGAAGCGGGTCAGGAGCGCCATCGCCGCCACTTTGGGCGCCGAAGCGAAAAAGGCGGTGACCGGGGTCGGCGCGCCCTCGTAGACGTCGGGCGTCCACATGTGGAAGGGCACGGCCGAGACCTTGAAGGCGATGCCGGCGAGGACGAAGACCAGGCCGAACAAGGTGCCCGGCGACAAGGCGCCCGCCGCCTTCTGCTCGCCCATCGCGCGGGCGACGTCGTGGAACGAGGTCGAGCCGGTGAAGCCGTAGAGCAAGGAGATGCCGTAGAGCAGGATGCCCGAGGCCAGCGCGCCCAGGACGAAATATTTGAGGCCCGCCTCGGCCGAGCGCGTGTCGCTGCGCTGGAAGGCGGCGAGGACGTAGGCGGCGAGGCTCTGCAGCTCGAGGCCGACATAGAGGGTGAGCAGATCGGAGGCCGAGACCATCATGCCCATGCCGACCGCCGAGAGCAGGACGAGCACCGGATATTCGGCGCGATAGTCGCGGTCGCGGCCGAACCAGCCGCTCGCCGCGACCAGCGACACCGCCGCGCCGCCGAAGATCAGCACCTTGGCGAAGGCGGAGAAAGCGTCGGAGACGAACAGGCCGCCGAACCCGCTCGCCGGCGGCCCCCAATAGCCGGGGATGGCCAATGCCGCGCCGGCCAGCGCCGCGACGGCCAGCCAGGTGATGAGGCGTGCGGAGCGGTCGCCCGCATAAGCCGCGACCATCAGCAAGGCGAGCGCCGCCAGCGAGAGGATCAGCTCCGGGAGCGTGAGGTGAAGGGAGTCGAGCATCAGATCCCCGTCGCCCCAGCGAAGGCTGGGGCCCATGCTGAGTCCGTATGGATGCCAGCCTTCGCTGGCATGACGAAGGAGGTCATTCCCCGTGCTCCTTCGCATGGGCCGGCGCGGCGTGGGCGGTGCGGACCAAAGCGGAATCCCCCGGCGGCGCCGGCGCGCTCGACCCTGGCCAGCAAAGCGCCGACGTCGCCGCGCATCGGCGCGAGGAAGCTTTCGGGATAGACGCCCATCCACAGCACCACCGCGGCGATCGCGCCCAGCGAGGCCAGCTCGCGGCCGTTGAGGTCGGGCATCGCGGCCGCGTCGGCGTGGCGGCTCGTGCCGTAGGCGACGCGCCAGTAGAGGTAGAGCATGTAGGCGGCGCCGAGTATGATCCCTGTCGTCGCGACGAAGGCGACCCAGCTCGACGCGCGGTAGGCGCCGATCAAAGCCAGGAACTCGCCGACGAAGCCGCTCGTGCCCGGCAGGCCGACCGAGGCCATGGTGAACAGCATGAACAGCAGGGCATAGGCCGGCATGTTGTTGGAGAGGCCGCCATAGCGGTCGATCTCGCGGGTGTGCAGCCGGTCGTAGATGACGCCGACGCACAGGAACAAGGCGCCCGAGACCAGGCCGTGGCTCAGCATGACGACGAGCGCGCCTTCGATCCCCTGGCGGTTGAAGGTGAACAGGCCGATGGTGACGAAGGCCATGTGCGCGACCGACGAGTAAGCGATCAGCTTCTTCATGTCGCGCTGCACCAGCGCGACCAGCGAGGTGTAGACGATCGCGACGAGGCTGAGGCCGAAGATGATCCAGACCAATTGGGCCGAGGCTTCCGGGAACATCGGCAGCGAGAAGCGGACGAAGCCGTAGCCGCCGAGCTTCAGCAGCACGCCGGCGAGGATCACCGAGCCCGCGGTCGGCGCCTGGACGTGGGCGTCGGGCAACCAGGTGTGGACCGGCCACATCGGCAGCTTGACCGCGAAGCTCGCAAGGAATGCAAGGAACAGGAAGGTCTGCGCTTCCTTGCTGAAGTCGTAAGCCATCAGCGCCGGGATCGACGAGGTGCCCGCGACCGACCGCATGTAGAGCATCGCGATCAGCATCAGCACCGAGCCGAACAGGGTGTAGAGAAAGAATTTGTAGCTGGCCTTGATGCGCTCGGCGCCGCCCCACACGCCGATGATGAAGTACATCGGGATCAGGCCGCCCTCGAAGAAGATGTAGAACAGGAACAGGTCCTGAGCGCTGAAGGAGCCCATGATGAGC
>JBJMTY010000134.1:0-2002 GCA_045811445.1 Allosphingosinicella sp.
CCAATCCCAAACCCCAAACCCCTAACCCCTCTTAGTCACGCCGCGTGGCGCATCCCGGTCTCGCAGAGCCAGGCGCGGGCCTGGCGCTGGGCTTCGGCGATCTCGCGGGCGCTCATTTCCTCGGCTATCTCCGCCCGGCACATCTGGCCCTGGTGGCTGCCGTTCAAGGCGGCGAGGTTGAACCATTTGTGCGCCTCGATGAGGTCGACGTCCATGCCGTGCGTGCCGGTCGAGTAGGCGACGCCCAGCTCGTAGAGCGCGTCCGGATCGCCCATGGCGGCTTCGGCGAGGCGGCTTTCCAGCAGGAAGGCGGCGGATTTCAGGCTGATCCCCATTCGACAGGCCCCTTTGTTTTCGCGTGTCGAGGGGCAGGTTGCGGCGAAGATCGCCAACAAATGGTTAACGGCCGGATTACCAATCAGGCCGGCGCCACCGGCAGGTTGTCGATCAGCCGGGTGCTGCCGATCCTCGCCGCCGCCAGCAGCCGCGCCGGGCGCTCCAGCGCCGCGACCGGCGCCAGCGTCTCGGCGTCGCGCAGCTCGACATAGTCGATCGGGTCGAAGCCGGCCTTCGCCAGCTTGTCGCGCGCCGCCCCCAGCGCCTCCGCGATCTCGGCGCCTCCGACGATCGCCGCCGCCGCCTCGCCGAGCGCCCGCGGCAACGCCCGGGCGGCGAGGCGCTCCTCCTCGTCGAGATAGAGGTTGCGCGAGGAGAGGGCGAGGCCGTCGGCGTCGCGCTGGGTGGGGACGCCGACGATCTCGACCGGCAGGCCGCGCGCGCGCGTCATCGCCCGGACGACGAGCAGCTGCTGGAAATCCTTCTCGCCGAACAGGGCGACGTCGGGCCGCACCTGGTCGAGCAGGCGCGCCACCACCGTCGCGACGCCGTCGAAATGGCCGGGCCGGGCGGCGCCGTCGAGCACGTCGCCGAGCGGGCCGGCGCGGACGTCGGCCCGCGGCCCGTCCGGATACATCGTCGCGACGTCCGGCGCCCACAGAAACTCGACCCCGGCCGCGTCGAGCATCTGCGCGTCGCTCGCCTCGCGGCGCGGGTAGCGGGAGAGGTCCTCATTGGGTCCGAACTGGGTCGGGTTGACGAAAATCGAGACGATTACGCGGCTCGCCCGCCGCCGCGCTTCCTCGACCAAGGCGAGGTGGCCGGCGTGGAGCGCGCCCATCGTCGGCACGAAGGCGATCGTGCCGCCGTCCTCGCGCAGCGCCGCCACCGCCTCGCGCAGCGCGCTCACTTCACGGACCGTTTGCACCCTCTACCCGCCTCCGATATCAGCTTGGCCGACGCCCTTGCGGGGCGATCGGGGCGGAATCAAGACGAACCAGGTCCGGACGGGAGCAGATGGCGGCGCCGCATTACATCATTTTCGCCAACGAGAAGGGCGGCACCGGCAAATCGACGACCGCCGTGCACAGCGCCGTCGCGCTCGCCCAAGGCGGACGCCGGGTCGCCGCGCTCGACCTCGACACCCGCCAGCGCACCCTCGGCCGCTATCTCGACAACCGCGCCGAGACGGTGAAGCGGCTCGGCGTCGATCTGCCCATGCCGGCTTATTCGACGTTCGACCCGGCCGAGGGCGAGCCGATCGACGCCGTCATCGACCGCATCTCGCAAGGCGTCGACGTGGTGGTGGTCGACACGCCCGGCCGCGACGATCCCGATGCGCGGGCGGCGATGCTGCGCGCCGACACGCTGGTCACCCCGATCAACGACAGCTTCGTCGACCTCGATCTGATCGGCCAGGTCGACCCCGAGACCTACCGAGTCCGCCGCCCGAGCTTCTACGCCGAATTGGTCTGGAACAGCCGCACCCAGCGCGCCAAGACCCATGGCTCGAGCGTCGACTGGGTCGTTCTCAGGAACCGGATGCAGCATATCGAGGCGCGCAACATGCGCCGGGTCGGCGAGGCGCTCGGCGAGCTTTCGCGCCGGGTCGGCTTCCGGGTCATCCCCGGCCTCGGCGAGCGGGTCATCTACCGCGAGCTCTTCC
>JBJMTY010000135.1:0-19628 GCA_045811445.1 Allosphingosinicella sp.
CCATCCTCTACCTCGAAGCCTATCTGTGGGTGCCGGACGGGCCGCGGGCGGCGATGCTGAAGGCGATCGACATCGCCAAGGCGGCGGGACGCAAGGTGGCGCTGACCCTCTCCGACATCGCCTGCATCGACAAGCGCCGGGACAGCTTCGTCGAGCTGATCAAGGGCGACGGCCTCGACCTCCTCTTCGCCAACGAGGCGGAGATCCTCTCGCTGACCGGCGAGCGCGACTTCGACCGCGCGGTGGCGGTGTTCGCCGACAAGGTGCCGCTCCTCGTCGTCACCTGCAGCGAGAAGGGCGCCGTCGCGATCGCGCGCGGCCGGCGCGTGCACGTGCCGGCCGCGCGGGTGGACAAGGTCGTCGACACCACCGGCGCGGGCGACCTGTTCGCCGCCGGCTTCCTGTTCGGTCAGGCGGAGGACCGCCCGCTCGAGGAGTGCCTGCGCATCGGCTCCCTCTGCGCGGCCGAGATCATCTCCCATTTCGGCGCGCGGCCCGAGGCGGATCTGAAGGCGCTGGTCGCGGCATGAAGAAGCTCGCCGTCTATTGCGGATCCTCGATGGGCGTGGACCCGGCGTTTGCCGACACCGCCCGTGCGCTGGGCGAGGAGATGGCGCGGCGCGGCGTTGCGCTCGTCTATGGCGGCGGTCATCGCGGGCTGATGGGCGTGGTGGCGGACGCGGTGCTCGGCGCCGGCGGCGCGGCCTATGGGGTCATCCCGCAGGCTTTGGTCGATCTCGAGGTCGCCCATACCGGCCTCACCGAGCTCCACACCGTCGCCAACATGCACGAGCGCAAGGCGAAGATGACCGACCTGTGCGACGGCTTCGTCGCGCTGCCCGGCGGCATCGGCACGTTCGACGAATTGTTCGAGGCCTGGACCTGGAACGCGCTCGGCTACCATGCCAAGCCGTTCGCCCTGCTCAACGTCTCGGGCTTCTGGGACGGCCTCGTCGACTTCCTTGACCACGCGACGCGGAGCGGGTTCATGTCGCAGGCGCGGCGCGATCAGCTCATCGTCTCGGACGGGATCGGCGACGTGCTCGACCGGCTCGCCGCCGCGAGCGGAACGCGCGAGCGGGGGATGGTCTGGTGAGGGGGATGTAAATGAACCATTTGATCGGTCTTGCGGGCATCGCCGCGATTCTCGGCGTCGGCTTCGTGCTGTCGTCAAACCGTCGCGCGATCCGCCTCCGGGTCGTCGCGGCCGCCTTCGCCCTCCAGGCCGGCCTCGCCGCCTTCGTGCTGCGCGCGGATTGGGGCGTGCGGGCGATCAAGGGCCTCTCGCTCGGCGTCGCCAACCTGCTCGGCTACGCCAACCAGGGAACCGAATTCCTGTTCGGCCCCGCCGACAAGAACCCGATCGCGCACACGTTCGCGCTCGGCGCCCTGCCGGTGATCATCTTCTTCGCCTCGATCGTCGCCATCCTCTATTATCTCGGCATCATGCAGCGGATCGTCCGCTGGGTGGGCGGGGCGATCGGCTGGATCACCGGCATCGGCCGCGTCGAATCACTGTCCGCCGCCGCCAACATCTTCGTCGGCCAGAGCGAATCGCCTCTGGTCGTGCGCCCCTATCTCGCGGCGCTGACCCCGGCCCAATTGTTCACCGTCATGACCGTGGGCATGGCGGGCGTCGCCGGCACCATCCTTCTCGCTTACGCGCAGCTGCTCGGCGAGGCCGCTCTGCCCTTCCTGCTCGCCGCCGCCTTCATGTCGGCGCCGGGCGGCATCCTCATGGCCAAGATCATGCAGCCCGACGAGCCGCCGGCGGACGAGCTGCCGCTCGAAGGCGCGCCCCCGGCGGCCGAGCAGGTCGACGTCGCCGAGACGTTCGAGGAGGGCGAGAAGCCCGCCAACGTCATCATGGCCGCCGCCCAGGGCGCCCAGACCGGCGTCCGCCTCGCCGTCGCCGTGGGGGCGATGGTGCTCGCCTTCGTGGCTTTGGTCGCGCTGGCGAACGGCCTGCTCGGCGGCATCGGCGGTTGGTTCGGCCATCCGGAGCTTTCCTTCCAGGCCATCGTCGGCGCCGTCTTCAAGCCGATCATGTTCCTGATCGGCATCCCCTGGAACGAGGCGGGCGCGGCCGGCGGCCTGTTCGGCACCAAGGTGGTGCTCAACGAGTTCGTCGCCTTCATCGACCTCGGCCAGATGAGCGGCCAGCTCTCGCCGCGCAGCATAGCCATCGTCACTTTCGCGCTGTGCGGCTTCGCCAATTTCAGCTCGATCGCGATCCAGATGGCGGTGACCGGCGGCCTCGCGCCCAACCAGCGGCCGGTCATCGCCCGGCTCGGCCTCAAGGCGCTCGCCGCCGGCTCGCTCGCCAATTTGATGAGCGCGGCGCTGGCGGGCATACTGCTTCCGGGCTAAGGCCCCGCGCTTTCGATTCGCGCGCGCCTCTTTGCGGGGCGCGGCGCCTTTTCCAGTAAGAAGAAACATGACCGAGATCTGCCCCCCCAAGCGCGTCTTCCACGCCGCCCGCGAAGATGCGGAGGTCGCCAACCACCCGACCGAAGCGCCGCAGACGCAGCATCCCGCTTACCGTCTCGCTTTCCAGGACATGGACTTCCTGCTGCGCGAGGATCTGCGCCCGGTCCGCTTCCAGCTCGAATTGCTGAAGCCCGAGCTGCTGCTCGACGAAGCGGCGATCGAATCGACCTTCGTCTTCTACGGCTCGGCCCGCATCCCCGAGCCGGACAAGGCCGACGCCCTCGTCGCCGCGGCCTCCACCGATTATCAGAAGAAGGTCGCCGAGCGCCTTCGCGACAAGGCGAAATATTATGACGAGGCGCGCCGCCTCGCCCAGATCGTCAGCCGGGTCGCGCCCAACGGCGACGGCAAGCGCCAGTTCGTGGTCTGCTCGGGCGGCGGCCCTTCGATCATGGAAGCGGCCAATCGCGGCGCGATGGACGAAGGCCGCGAATCGGTCGGCCTCAACATCACGCTGCGCCACGAGCAGATGCCCAACCCCTACGTCACGCCGCGCCTCAGCTTCCAGTTCCACTATTTCGCGCTGAGGAAGATGCACTTCCTGCTGCGGGCCCGCGCGATCGCGGTGTTCCCGGGCGGCTTCGGCACGTTCGACGAGATGTTCGAGCTCCTCACCCTCATCCAGACCGGCAAGGTCAAGCCGATGCCGATCGTCCTGTTCGGGCGGGAATTCTGGGAGCGGGTGGTCAATTGGGAGGCGCTGGCCGAGGAGGGGGTGATCAACCCCGACGACCTCCATCTGTTCAGGTTCGTCGAGACGGCCGAGGAGGCGTGGGCCTACGTCTCGGGCTATTGGTCGGAAAAAGGCGAGACGCTCGAAGTCGCGTGAGCGGTTCTAACCGGCCGAAAAACCCGCTACATCGCGCGCCATGGACACGATCACCACTGCCGCCCCGGGCGTCGCCTCGGTCTCGCTCGCCGCGTCCGCGACGGACCCGCTGGGCTTTGCCGAGGAGCTCGGCAATTCGTTCGAGCGCTACGGCTTCGCCATCATCGCCGACCATGGCATCCCCGCCGACCTCATCCACCGCGCCGAGGAGAAGGCCAGGGCCTTCTTCGCGCTGCCGGAGGAGGTGAAGAGGCGCTACAAGATCGAGGGCGGCGGCGGCGCCCGCGGCTACACGCCGTTCGGGATCGAGACGGCCAAGGGCGCGACCGCCTACGACCTCAAGGAATTCTGGCACGTCGGCCGCGAGCTGCCCGCGGGCCATGCCTATGCCGAGCTGATGGCGCCCAACGTCTGGCCCGAGGAAGTCGCCTCGTTCCACGACACGTTCCTCGAGCTGTTCGCCGCCTTCGACAAAGCGGGCCTCCGCATCCTCGAGGCGATCGCCCGCCACCTCGGGCTGGCGCCGGATTATTTCGCCGACACGGTGAAGGACGGCAATTCGGTCCTGCGCCTGCTCCATTACCCGCCGATCCCGGGCGACGGCCCGAACGTGCGCGCCGGCGCACACGAGGACATCAACACCATCACCCTGCTGCTCGGCGCCGAGGAAGCCGGGCTCGAGCTGCTCGACCGCGACGGCAATTGGCTGCCGGTCAGCCCCAAGCCGGGCGAGCTCGCCGTCAACATCGGCGACATGCTGCAGCGCCTCACCAACAACGTGCTGCGCTCGACCACCCACCGGGTCGTCAACCCGCCGGCCGAGCGGCGCGGCAAGTCGCGCTACTCGATGCCCTTCTTCCTCCATTTCCGGCCGGATTTCCTGATCGAGACCCTGCCCGATTGCGTCACGCCGTCGCGGCCGAACCTCTATCCCGAGCCGATCACCGCCCACGATTACCTTCTGGAGCGGCTGAAGGAGATCAAGCTGGTCTGAGCGAGGAGCCGGCCATTCCCCGCGACGCTTATCCGGCGTCCTTGAGGTTCGCCGGGCCGAAGCCGTGGGGAATGAGGGCGGAGATGCGGTCGGTCCGCGTCTGCGTGCCGTCGCCGTTGGACGAGATCACTTCCAGGTCGACGCCCGCCACCTGCGCCGCCTCGAGGATCGCCTGCCGGCAGCCGCCGCAGGAGGTGACCACCGCCTCGCCCCTCAGCGCCCCGTCCTCGACATGACCGCCCGAGACGGCGATCCGCGCCACCTTGTCGAGGCCGAACGCCGCCTGCGCCGCGGTCAGCGCCGCGATCTCGGCGCAGACGCCGAGCCGGTAGCAGGCATTCTCCATGTTGGCGCCGGCCACGAGCTCGCCGCCCACGGATTCGATCGCGCAGCCGACCGAGAAGCGGGAATAAGGCGCATAGGCCCTGAGGGCCGCGGCGCGGGCGCGCTCGACGAGGGCGCGAGTGGAATCATCGCTCATCATGTCGTCATAGGGGCCACTGGCGCGGCCCGCCATTGCCGTTAGGGTCGGCCGCGCCGGCCAAGCGATTCGTGGGGCGCTCGCCTGCCGCAAATGTAAGCTTCGCGCGGGGCTGTCCCCGCCAAACGAGGAGTCTCCCATGCCCCTGCGCCGCCTGCGCCTTGTCCTTGCCGCCGCCGCGGCGGCCTCGCTCGCCTTCGCGCCGTCGAGCGCGCTGGCCTGGGGGAAGACCGGCCACCGGGTCGTCGCCGCCATCGCCGACCGGGGCCTCAGCGCCGAGGCGCGGGCACATGTCCAGCTGCTGCTCGGCACCGAGAGCCTCGACGAGGCGGCGACCTGGCCGGACGACATGCGCTCCGATCCCTCGCCTTTCTGGCAGAAGACGGCGAGCCCGTGGCATTATGTCACCGTCCCCGGCGGCGAATATGACAATGCCCCGCCCGAAGGCGACGCGGTGACCGCGCTCGGCCGTTTCCGCGCCATGCTGCTCGATCCGCAGGCGTCGAAGGCCGACAAGCAGATGGCGCTGCGCTTCATCGTCCACCTGGTCGGCGATCTCCACCAGCCGCTCCACGTCGGCAAGCCGGGCGACCACGGCGCCAACGACGTGAAGCTCAATTTCGCCGGACGGCCGTCCAACCTCCATTCGGTCTGGGATTCGGGCCTGGTCGACGACGAGCAGCTCTCGTTCAGCGAATTCGCCGAGCGGCTGGCGCGCCGGACGACGCCGCAGGAGGTGATCGCCTGGACCGACCCCAACCCGCTCGACTGGATCCGCGAGAGCGCCGCGATCCGGCCGAGCCTCTACCCGCCGGCGGGCGCGACCGAGATCGGCTGGGATTATATCTACAAGTTCAAGCCGGTGATGGAGCGCAGGCTGGCCCAGGCCGGCGTCCGCCTCGCCGCCTACTTGAACGACGTCTTCCGCGGCGCGCCGGCCGCCCCGGCGTCGGCCCCCGGTCGGACCCGCCGCCACCGCCTGTAAAGCTGGCTCAGCGGAACGGCGGCTCGTCGAAGCTCCTGAGCTTGCGCGAGTGGAGCTCGGCCCCCTGGCCCTGCAGGCGGCGGAGCGCCTCGATGCCGATCCTGAGGTGCTGGCTGATCGCCCGCTCGTAAAAGGCGTTGGCCTGGCCGGGCAGCTTGATCTCGCCGTGGAGCGGCTTGTCGGAGACGCAGAGCAAAGTGCCGTAGGGAACGCGGAAGCGGTAGCCCTGGGCGGCGACCGTCGCCGATTCCATGTCGATCGCCACCGCCCGGCTCTGGTTGAAGCGCAGCGCCGAGCTTTGGTAGCGCAGCTCCCAATTGCGATCGTCGGTGGTGACGACGGTGCCGGTCCTCAGGCGCTTCTTGAGGTCCTGCGGCTCCTCGCCGGTGACCGCCTCGGCGGCATCGAACAGAGCCTGCTGGATCTCGGCGATCGGCGGGATCGGGATCTCGATCGGCAACACGTCGTCGAGCACATGGTCGTCGCGCATGTAAGCGTGGGCGAGGACATAGTCGCCGATCGTCTGGCTCGGCCTCAGGCCGCCGCAATGGCCGATCATCAGCCAGGCTTCGGGGCGGAGCACGGCGAGGTGGTCGCAGATCGTCTTGGCGTTGGACGGGCCGACGCCGATGTTGACGAGGGTGATCCCGCCGCCGTTCGCGCCGATCAGATGGTAGGCGGGCATCTGCACCTTGCGCCACGAGCCGGCGGCGACGTCGCCGACCGGGTCCTCGGTCTCGCGGGTGACGAAGACGCCGCCCGGGGCCGAGAGGGCTTCGTAGGGGCTGTCGTCGCGCTTCAGCTCCTCGGCCGCCCAGCGCACGAACTCGTCGACGTAGCGGACATAGTTGGTGAACAGCAGATAGCGCTGGGTGTGCTCGACCGGCGTGCCGGTATAGTGCCGGAGGCGCGCGAGGCTGAAATCGATGCGGGGCCCGTCGAACAGAGCGAGCGGACGGTCGGGGTGGCGGGCATAGTCCCACGCGCCGTCGGCCACTTCGTCGCCGATATGGGCGAGCTCGGTGGTCGGGAACCAGCGGCTGAGGTCGGCGGCGGTGGCGCCGTCCAGCCTCAGGTCGTCGGTCCCGTCGAGGACGTAGGGATAGGGTATCTCGCTCGGCGAGCGGCCGACCGAGACTTCCACCTGATAGTCGCGGATCAGATAGCCGAGCTGCTCGGTCAGATATTTGCGGAAGTGGCGCGGCCGGGCGATGCTGATCGCGTAGCGGCCCGGCTGGTTCAGCCGTCCGAACGCGCGCGGCGGGAAATGCGGCGGGTGGTCGGAGCCGTAGTCGATGCGCAGCTCGGGATAGGCGAACAGGCCGCCGGCGCGGGCCACGGCGTCGGGCCGCTCGCCCCGCACCAGATAGGCGGCGAGGCCGCTTCTGAGCGCGGCGACCGATTCGTCGTACATCGCGCAGAGCGAATCGATGATCGCGGGGATCTCGTCGAGGCGGGTCACGGCCGCGCCGTCGGCGGCAAGGGGAGGCGGAGATACATTGCGGTCCCATAAGGCAAGCGGGCGCGGGCCGGAAGGGCGTGACCGAAAAAGCACGGTGACACCTTTTTAACCGCGCCGGGGACCCGGCCCGTGACGCGGGCTTGGTTCGACCGCGCGGCTCGGCTATCCGGGGCGACAAGCGATTCTGCGGGGGGAATGCGCTTGCCGATAGCCTTTTTCCGGCGCCGTGCCGGGCGGAGCTTTATCCGGCGAGCCTTCGTGGACGCGTATTGGACTGTAACATTTCTGGGGCAAGGCGTCGGCCACGCCAAATGCTGAGGGGTTGAATTCAATGAGGAAATATACGTTGCTGTGCGCGGCGGCCGTCGTCGTTGCGCCCGCCGCCGCCTTCGCGCAGTCGACCGGCACGGTCGAGATGGAGAAGGAAATCGTCGTCACCGGCACGCGCACCAAGGGCGTCGGCGGCGTCGAGATTCCCCCGACCACCAAGAGCCGCGAAGTCCTCAATTCCGAGTTCATCCAGCGCCAGGTCCCCGGCCAGTCGATCAACGAAGTGATCAACCAGCTGCCGGGCGTCAGCTTCACCAACAACGATCCGTTCGGCTCGGCCGGCGGCAACCTCATCATCCGCGGCTTCGACAATGCCCGCATCGCCGAGACCTTCGACGGCATGCCGCTCAACGACACCGGCAATTACGCGATCTTCTCGAACCAGATGCTCGATTCGGAGCTGATCGAGCAGGTCAACGTCAGCTTGGGCTCGACCGACGTCGACAGCCCCACCGCCGCCGCCACGGGCAGCACGGTCAACTACCGCACGCGGCGCCCCTATGAGAATTTCGCGGCCCGCCTCGAAGGCTCGTACGGCTGGTTCGAGGGCGGCGATTACTTCCGCACCTTCGGTGCGATCGACACCGGCGCCTTCGGCCCGTTCGGCACCCGCGCCTTCGCCGCGGCGAGCATGGCGTCGAACGACGCGATCTACGGCCGCCGCGGCAAGATCTACAAGCAGCAGTACAACGCCGCGATCTTCCAGCCGCTCGGCAATAACGGCGACTTCCTCTTCCTGGGCGTCCACTACAACCAGAACCGCAACAATTTCTTCGGCTCGGTGCCGCTGCGCGCCGATCCCTACGTCACGCTCGGCTGCAACCCTTCCACGACCACCTGCGCGCCGCGCGTTCCCGGCTCCGATGCGACCAACCGCTTCCCGCTGACCCGCGACGAACGCAATTATGTGGTCGCCCGCTGCCAGGTCAACACGGTCGCCCGCCCGGGCCTCGCCGACGCCGCCAATACCTGCGGCAGCGCCTTCGAGGAGCGGCTCAACCCCTCGAACACCGGCAACGTGCGCCTGCAGTCGCGCTTCACGCTGGCCGACGGCCTCGTCCTCACCATCGATCCCAGCGTCCAGTGGGTGAAGGCGAACGGCGGCGGCACCGTCGTCGCGCAGGAGGGCCTTCGCGACGTCAATCCGGTGGGCGGCACCGCGACGCCGAACCAGTGCGTCGGGGCGGTCGTTCCGGCCAATGCCAGCTGCCAGATCGGCTATCTGGGCGGCACGCCCTATTTCGGCCTCGACCTCAATGGCGACGGCGACCGGCTCGATACCGTCCGTGTCCTCGCGCCCAGCCAGACCCATACCGAGCGCTGGGGCGTCAACGCGTCGCTGCGCTACGACATCTCGCCGACCCAGACGATCCGTGTCGCCGCCTCCTACGACCGCGGCCGGCACCGCCAGACCGGCGAGACCGGCCTGCTCCAGGTCAATGGCGAGCCCTACACGCCGTTCCCGATCAACGCTCCGATCGTCGCCGCCAACGGCGACATCCTCGAGAAGCGCGACCGACTTTCGATCGCTCTGCTTCAGCAGGTCGCGGCCGAGTATCGCGGCGAGTTCTTCGACCGGCGGCTTCAGGTCAATATCGGCGTCCGCGCGCCCTTCTTCAAACGCGACCTCAACAATTACTGCCTGACCTCGAGCGCCAGCGGCTTCGTCGAGTGCTTCGGGGCCAACACGGCCGGTCTCGCCGCTTATATCGCGGCCAACCCGACCGTGAACGTCGGCGGCGTTCCGCAGCCGGTCCAGGGCCCGCAGCACCGCGTGCTCAACTACAACGCGATCCTGCCCAACGTCGGCCTGCTCTACGACGTGACCGACCACGCCAGCATCTTCGCCAATTACTCGAAGGGCCTTCAGGTCCCGAGCACGGACAATCTCTACAACAACTTCTTCTTCGCGTTCGACAACCCCAACGCCCGGCCGAAGTCCGAGACGACCGACAATTTCGACATTGGCGGCCGCTACCGTTCCGGCAAGCTCGTGGCTCAGGCCTCGTTCTGGTACACGATCTTCCAGAACCGGCTCGCCTCGGCCTTCGATCCCGAGCTTCAGCTGACCGTGTTCCGCAACCTCGGCCGCGTCGACAAGCACGGCATCGACGGAAGCGTGTCCTACCAGGTCCTGCCGCAATTGCAGGTCTATGTTTACGGCTCGTATCTCTGGTCGAAGATCAAGGACAACGTGCTTGCGGGGTCGTGCACCGCCGTCACCGCAGCCTGCACGGCGGTGGGTGCTCCGGTTTTTGCACCGACCCAGGGGCGACGTGAATCGGGAGCGCCGGTCTACACGTTCGGTGGTAGCGTCCAGGCGCAGCTCGGCCCGCTGGAGCTTCGCGTCCAGGCGAAGCGCACCGGCCCGCGCTACGTGAACGACGAGAATCTTCCCTTCACCCTGTGCACCGCCGCCTTCCGCAACGTGATCGAGTGCACCGGAACGCCGATCCAGGTCTACGGTGCGAAGGCGCCGGCCTACACGACCGTCGATCTAGGGGCGCGGTTGCCGCTCGGCTTCGCCGGCCTGAACAACGAGACCTATCTGCAGTTCAACGTCACCAACCTGTTCGACAAGGTCTACGTCGGCAATTTCGGTGGCCAGCTGCTCAACACGACGGTTCCGTTCGTCCAGATCGGCGCCCGCCGCGCGTTCATCCTGACCCTCAACGTCGGGTTCAGATAAGAGCCTGCCCGCGAGGGCCGAAAGAAAGGGCGCCGCGGCTTTGCCGGGGCGCCCTTTTCTTCGTCAGCGCATTCTTCGTCAGCCCATTCTTCGTCAGTGGCGTCTTGGCCTGGGCGGCGGCGGGGCGGACAGGGTGACGCTGGCGATCTGGCAGCGCCAGCCTTCGGCGAGGATCGCGCCGTAGCGGTCGAGCCGATCGGTCGGCGAGGCGACGAAGCCGAGCGCCATCGCCGTCCTCAGCCGCGGGCACGGGGCCGCGGTCCGGACCAGATACCATTTGCCGTTCATCGCATGGACGTAGAGCGCGTCCCGCCCCTCCGCCCGCCAGTCGATAAAGCCGTCGCGGTGAATGTCGGGAATCGAGGTTTCCTGCCCGATCGCCGGCGGAGGGGAGGCCGCGGCGTTGGCAGTGGCGGCGGCCGGCACGGCGCCGAGCAGCAAAGAGGTGAGCAACAAGACTCGCATGAAGCCTCCATCGATGACCGCCCCCCTTACCAGAGGAGGGCCGGCGATGCGATCCTCAGGCGAGCCGGCCCGACGCGCGGCGGACGCGGCGCCAGAGCCAGCGCGGCCCCGCCCACACCGGCGCCAGCGCCCGCTTCCAGGCCGGCCCCTCCGTCTCGCGGCGCAGCGAGCCGACCTTGCGGCGCAGCTCCGACCATTTGTAGCCCAGGCCGCGTCCCATGCGCAGGTGGGCCAAGTGGACGCCGACCGTGCCGAGCACGGTCTCGTCGAGCTCGGCTTCGGCGCCGCCTCGCACCATCGCGTCGCGCGAGACCTTGACCAGGAAAGAGATGGCCCGGTCGGCGCGCAGCTCCGCCTCGAGCGCGGAGGGCAGTGCGAGGCCGAACAGGTCCCGGGCGAGGATCAGCGCCGAGCCGGCGGAACGGCCGCCTCCCAGCGCCACGGCCCGGCGATAGAGGCGATCGAGGCCGGGGCCGTGCTCCGCGCTGACGAAGGCGGCGACGTCGGCCAGCCATTTGAGCCGCGACCAGGCGTGGGTTGCGCCGTGGACGCAGAGATAAGTGAACAGCTCGTCGCGGGCGAGGGTCGGCACTTCGATGCCCCCGCCGAGCGCCACGGATTGGGTCGGCGAGCCGATGCCGATGCCGGGCAGCATGCGCGGATTATCGACCAGGCTGACGTGCAGCTCGATGCGCACGCCGAAATGGAACCAGATGCTGTGCTTGTTGCCCTCGGTCCAGCGCATCACCTGGTCGAAGCTCGCGCCCTCGTGCGGGAACTGGCAGACCGCGCCGTCGGCCATCAGCATGCGCACCGCATCGGGATAGTCGGCCGGATCGATGACGACGTCGAGGTCGCTCGCCCGCTTCACGCCCAGGGTGCCGTAGGCGAGCATGTTGAGCGTGACGCCCTTGATGAAGAAATAGCGCCAGCCCGCCGCGTCGAACGCCGTCGACAGGCGCCGCGCCTCCCCGGCGAAAGCGAGATTCTCGCGGGCGATCGCGGCGGCGGCGGCGGCGAAGGCGCGGCGTACTTCCTCCGGCACGCCCTCCGCTTGGTTCTTCAGGGCCTCGTGGACCAGACCTTGCACGCGGTGCCGTGCCACGACCTTGCGGAACGAGTCCCAGTCGACGCCCGGCGCCATCGCCGCGCGCACGGCGGCGTCGCGCTCGGCCGACGCCGGCCAGCGGCAGCAGGCGGTGACGAGATCCAGTTCGGGCGGGAAGGACAAAGGGGAGGGGCCTTGCGGGAAGATGGACGCCGAGCCTAGCCGAAGCGGCTTTGTGGGAACAATAGTTGCCAGCGCCCCCGCCTCTCCGGTAGTCCGCCGCGGGTGAGCGCGACCCTTCCCGCCCGCCGCCGCCGCGCGCGCCTCAGATTTTCCGACTGGCTGCTGCTGGCGGAGGCGCTGGCGGCGCTCGCCGTCGCTTCCGCCGCCATCCATTTTCTGGCCTTTCGCCGCCTTGCCGCCGCCGCGTCGCGAGGCGAGGCGGGAATCGTGCCGGACGAAGCGCGGCTGCGAAAGCTGAGATGGGCGGTGCAGGCCTGGGCGAAACGGGTACCGTGGCGCGCCGTCTGCTTCCAGCGCGGCTTGGCTTTTCACTGGATGCTGCGGCGTCGCGGCATCGCGTCGCGACTTCACTACGGCGTGTCGCCGACCGGCGAGCGAGGCATTTCCGCCCATGTCTGGATCAGCGTCGGGGACCGGGACTGGATGGGCGGCGAGGAAGCTTCGCGGTTCAAATGTCTCGCCATTTTCCCTGCGGCAAGCGGCCAAGCGTGACGCAGCCGGGGCGCAATGCCTTGAGCGCACGCGCTTTTCTCTAGTGTCGGCGGGCTAACATACGTAAAGGGCGCCGCTGGGACGGGCTTCGGGTAATGACGATCAGATTGGCTAGAGTGCTGGCGCTCGCGCTTCCGCTATGTGCGGGAGGCGCGGCTCTGTGCCAGCCGTCCCGGCCCGCGCCGGCCGCGCACGCCACGCCGTCTTTGCCGCCGCCCTCGACCGACCCGCTCAAGATCGATTTCGCCGCCGATCCGGTGCTGCGCCTGGCGCACGGCCAGACCGACCCCGCTCTGTTTCGCGCGCTCATCGGCGGCGCCGTCGAGCGTCATCCGGCCACCCAGGAAGCCGCCGCGGCCACCGAGGAGGCGCGCTACGTGGTCGACGAGGCCAATGAGCGGCGCCTGCCTTCGCTCGACATGACGGTGTCGAGCTACAAGGTGATCGACCGCGCCTTCTCGAACGACCCCGACAACGTCATCGAGCGCTCCCGGCCCTACCAGCGCACCGACGCCACCCTCACCGTGCAGCAGACCATCTTCGACTTCGGCGCCGGCGCCGACCGGGTGCTCGCCGCCGGCGCCCGCCTGCGCGCCGCGGCCGCCGACGCAGAAGCCAATGCCGATCAGGTCGCGCTCTCCTCGATCGCCGCCTGGTACGACGTCTTCGCCTATCGCTCGCTGGTCGCGCTGACCGAGGCGTTCGTGAAGAACCAGGAGGAGCTGCGCGCCGCCGTCGAGGAGCGGATCCGCCAGGGCGTCTCGGCGCCGGGCGACACCGCGCGGGTCGACAGCTACCTCGCCTCGGCCGAGACACGCCTCGCCCTCTTCCGCCGCCAGGAGGCCAATGCCGAGGCGCGCTTCACCGAGCTGACCGGCGCGCCGCCGCTGCCCGGGCTCGAGCGGGCGCCGGTCGCCGACATGCCCAATTTGTCGCGCGACGCGGCTTCGTTGGCGGCGATGAGCGCCCCGCAGGCCCGCGCCGCCCAGGCCATGGCCGATTCGGCCCGCCAGGAAGCCAAGGCGACCAAGGCGGACCGCTTCCCCCAGATCGCCGTCGGCATCGACGCGGGCCGCTACGGCGTGTTCGAGAACGCCACCGACTACGACATTCGCGGCCGCATCACGATGCGCCAGCGCCTGTTCGGCGGCACCGAGGCGCGGCTGGCCCAGGCTCAGGCGCGGGCCCGCTCCGCCGACGCCCGCGCCACCCGCGTCCGCGACGAGGCCGCCCGCGACGCCTCGATCGCCTGGTCCGACGTCGAGGCGCTGGAGGAGCAGCTGCGCGCCATGGAGGCGAGCTATATCGCCAGCCGGCGCTCGCGCGACGTGCTGGTCGAGCGCTTCATCAACGCCCGCGGCAACCTGTTCGACGTCGTCGCCGCGGAGGATTCCTACTTCGAAACCGCCACCTCTTACATTAGGGCGCTGAGCGAGCTCGACGCCGCGCGCTACGTCCTCCTGTCGAAGACGGGCCGCTTGCTCGGCGAGCTGGGGATCGACCCCAGGAAGATCGGCGGCCGACGTGACTGACCATATCAAGATACCCGAGCCGCGCTTCGCGCCCTGGCTGATGGAGCCGATGCGCCGCAACCGGCCGGTCTATCTCAAGGTCGCGCTCGCCGCGGTGATGATCAACATTTTCGGCCTGATGACCTCGTTGTTCACGATGACGGTCTACGACCGGGTGGTGCCCAACAACGCGACCTCGTCGCTGGTCGCCTTGTCGATCGGCCTCGCCGTCATCGTCGTATTCGACTTCATGCTGAAGCTGCTCAGGGCCTATTTCGTCGATATCGCCGGCGCCTCGATCGACCGCGAGGTGGGCGAGACGCTGTTCGGGCGGCTGCTCAGCCTCCGCCTCGATCTCAAGAAGGGCTCGACCGGCTCGCTGACCGGCCTGATGCGCGAGCTGGAGGCGCTGCGCGACTTCTTCGCTTCGGCGACGATGACCGCGATCGTCGATCTGCCGTTCGTGTTCCTCACCCTCGGCCTCGTCGCGATCATAGGCGGCAAGGTGGTGTTCGTGCCGGCCCTGGCCATACCGGTGGTGATCGGCGTCGGCCTGCTCACCCAGCCGGCGATGGACCGGCTCGCCGCCAAGTCGATGGGCGAGGGGCTGCAGAAGCAGTCGGTGCTGGTCGAGACGGTCGGCGGGCTGGAGACGGTGAAGGCGACCGGCGCCGGCCGGCTGCTGGCGCGGCGCTGGCGCAAGGCGGTCGAGCAGCACAGCCAGTCGTCGCTGCGCCAGCGGCTCGTCGCCAGCATCGGCATCACCACCGCCACCTCGGCCGGCACCATCTCCTATGCCGGCGTGGTCGTGGTCGGGGTCGGCATGATCGCCACGCAGAGCATGACGATGGGCGGGCTGATCGCCTGCTCGATCCTCGCCGGCCGCGCGGTCGCGCCGCTCGCCCAGATCTCGCAACTGCTCTCGCGCATGACCGCGACCCGCACCGCCTACCGCCAGCTGAACGAGATGATGCGCCAGCCGCCCGAGGGCCCGGCGGGCGAGGGGCTGAAGCTGACGAGCGTGCGTGGCAAGATCGAGTTCAGGAACGTCGCCTTCCGCTATCCCGGCGCGCCCGAGAAGACGCTCGACGGGGTGAGCTTCACCATCCAGCCGGGCGAGCATGTCGCCTTGCTCGGCCGGGTCGGCTCGGGCAAGTCCACGATCGCCCGCCTGCTGCTCGGCCTCTATTCGCCCGAAGAAGGCGTGGTGATGGTCGACGGCACCGACATCCGCCAGATCGAGCCGGTCGACCTCCGCCGCCACATGGGCGCGGCGCTGCAGGAAAGCGTGCTGCTGACCGGCTCGGTGCGCGAGAATATCGGCCTCGGCCGCGAGGACGTGGACGACGAGGAGCTGCTGCGCGCCTCCGAGCTGTCGGGCACCCACGGCTTCATCGGCCAGATCGCCAACGGCTACGATCTGCGCCTCGCCGATCGCGGCGAAGGCCTGTCGGGCGGCCAGCGCCAGTCGATCGCCCTCGCTCGCGCGCTGGCGGGGCGGCCGCGCATCGTCATCTTCGACGAGCCGACCAGCGCGATGGACACGCAGAGCGAGCAGCAATTGCTCCAGCGCCTGCAGGGTGAGCTCAAGGACCGCACCCTGATGCTCATCACCCACCGCCCGCCCTTGCTGGCTTTGGTCTCGCGCATCCTGCTGGTCGAGCGCGGCCGGGTCGTCGCCGACGGGCCGCGCGACGAGATATTGAAGAAGCTCACCCAGCCGCCGGCCCCGCCGGCCGCCGCCGGCGCGCCAAAGGCGGCCTGATGAACGCCCCGCACCACATCGAGGACCTTGCCGACCATATCAAGCCGCGGACGGCGTCGAACGTCCTGCTCTGGGTGGTCGGCGCCTTCTTCGTCGCCTTCTTCACCTGGGCCTCGCTCACCGAGCTCGACCGGACGGTGAAGGGCGGCGGCCGGGTGATCGCCAGCTCGCACATGCAGGTCATCTCCAACCTCGAGGGCGGCATCGTCCAGGCGATCCTGGTCAAGACCGGCCAGCAGGTTGGGCGCGGCCAGGAGCTGATCCAGCTCGATCGCACCCAGAGCGGCGCCGAGCTCGGCAGCGGCGAGGCCTCGATCAACACCCTCTCGGCCAAGATCGCCCGCCTCTCGGCCGAGATCACCGGCCGCGAGCCGGTCTACCCCGCCTCGGCCAATCCCGAGGTGCAGGAGCAGGTCCGCGTCGAGCAATCGCTCCACGCCTCGCGCATGGCCGAGTTCAGCGCCATCGTGAACGCCGGCCGCGCCCGGGTCGAGCAGGCGATGAAGGCGGTGCAGGAAGCCCAGTCCGCCTATCAGGCGAAGGTCGCGGCGAGGGACGCGCGCCAGCGCGAGCTCGCCATCATCCGCCCGCTGGTCGAGAAGGGCATCGAGCCGCGCATGTCGCTGAGCGACGCCGAGAGCCAATATGCGATCGCGGCGAGCGACGCGGCCGCCGCGGCCTCGGCCATAGCCCGCGCCCGCGCCTCGGTCGGCGAGGCGCAGGCGGCGACCGCCCAGCAGCAGCAGGACTGGCGCAGCATCGCCGCCAACGACCTCGCCACCGCCCAGGGCGAGCGCTCCGCCCGCCGCAGCGCCATCCCCGCTCTCGCCGAGAAGGTGGCGCGGACCAGCATCCGCTCGCCGCTCCCCGGCCGCATCAACCGCGTCATGGTGACGACCGTGGGCAGCGCGGTGGCGCCCGGCGCGCCGATCGTCGAGATCGTGCCCTCGGAGGAGACCCTGCTGGTCGAGGCGATGGTGCGGCCGCAGGACATCGCCTTCGTCCGGCTCGGCCAGAAGGCGCGGGTCAACATCACCGCCTACGATCCGTCGGTCTACGGCGCGCTGCACGGGACCGTGGTGGCGATCGCCCCGGACGTGGTGGTCAACGAGAAGAGCGGCGAAAGCTTCTACACCGTGCAGATCCGCACCAGCGCCAACGCCCTCAAGGACCGGTTCGGCCGGCCGCTGCCGATCGGCACCGGCATGACCGCGGACGTCAGCCTGATCGGCGACAAGCGCACCGTCCTCCAATATATCCTGACGCCGATCACCCGCCTCACCGAGACCGCCTTCCGCGAATAGCCGTCCCGGAACCGGCCCAACAGTGCCCTAAAACGGACATAAGTTGATCCAGATCAGCGGAAACGGCTGGACCGATTCCCCTTCCTGTGCGAGAGCTTAACCTGAGCGACGAATGCCGCTTTTTGGCGGCGATGGTGAGTCGTGGGGTTTCCGGGGGATTATAGATGGCTGTCATCGTTACGCGCACGAGCATCTTCGCCGCCGGAGGCGATCAGGACGGCGACGGCCGCATCGATCCGGGCGATACCCTGCTCACCCACATCCGGCTGACCAATACCAACGGCACCCCGATCACCGCCGCCAATTTCCAGGACAGCCTGAACGGCGTCACCATCGTCCCGGGCACGATCACCGTCACCCCGATCGCCAACGACGACAATATCGGCACGATCACCGGCAACACCCCGTTCGCGTTCAACAAGTCGGTCGTCCTCGCCAACGACGTGGATTATGACGACGCCACGCCGACCTTCACCATCCAGGTCGGCGCCGCGAGCCACGGCACGGTGGCCTTCGACGGCACCACCTTCACCTTCACGCCCGACACCGGCTATGTCGGCGCCGCCTCCTTCACCTATTTCGTCACCGACGAGAGCGGCCTGCAGTCGATCTCCAGCGGCACCGTCAACATCACCGTCCAGGGCCTCGTCTGGTACGTCGACAGCAACGCCGCGGCGGGCGGCGACGGCAGCTACGGCCATGCCTTCCAGGGCTTCGGCAGCCTCAACGCGGCCAACGGCATCGGCGACGTCGACGGCGCGACCGACACCATCTTCGTCAAGCAGAATGCCGGCGGCTACACGACCAACCTGGTGCTCGAGGCGGGCCAGACGCTGACCGGCGACGGCCAGGCGTTCAGCGTCAACGGCAACACGATCAGCACCGGCGCCGGCACCACCACGCTCGCCAACACCACCGGCAACATCGTCCAGCTCTCCACCGACAACACGGTCAAGGGCGTCACCGTCAGCACCGGCGGCGCGGCCGCGGTCGGCATGGTCGACAATGGCGGCAGCGTCAGCTCGACGACCGGCAGCCAGGGCCTCGTGCTCGACAAGATCAGCTTCGCCGGCACCGGCCAGGCGATCGACATCGACGCGGGCGGCAAGGTCACCGCCACCGTCGCCAGCCTCAGCAGCAGCGGCGGCGCCCAGGGCATCCAGCTCGCCGGCACGGCGTCGAGCGGCACCGGCCTCCTCACCGGCACCTTCACCGCCACCACCGGCATCATCCAGACCAATACCGGCCAAGGCGTGCTGATCGGCCAGGCCGGCGGCGCCACCGCGGGCTCGGGCGGCGATCTCGCCTTCACCTATGGCGGCGCGATCACCAACCCGACCGGCTCGGCGGTCGAGATCCAGGACCGCACCGGCGGCACGGTCACCTTCGGCGGCGACATCACCGACGGCACCGCGAGCACCAATGCCTCGATCCTGCTCGATCAGAATGCCGGCACGGTGAACTTCAACGGCCAGGTCTTCATCAACAATTCGGGCTTGAGCGGCGGCGGCGTCGCGATCACCAACAACAGCGCGACGGTCAATTTCAACCCGACCGGCACCGGCCTCGACATCACCACCAGCTCGGGCGCGGGCTTCACCGCGACCGGCGGCGGCGTCGTCACCCTTGCCGGGGCGGGCAATACGGTCGCCACCACCACCGGCCAGATCGTCAACATCGACGGCGTCGGCATGGGCGCGGCGAGCATCAACTTCTCGACTTTGGGGGCGACCGGCACGGTCGCCAACGCCCACGCCGTCTACATCAACAATCTCGACAACGGCACGTTCAACGGCGGCACCGCCACCATCGCCGGGACGAGCGGCAACGGCGCCGGCGCGAGCCCGGCCGACGGCATCCACATCGACGGCGGCTCCAGCGCGACGATCAACTTCACCGGCGCCACCATCGACAACACGTCCGGCGACGGCATCGACATCAACGGCGCCGGCAACGGCGTCGTCACTTTCACCACCGTCGATTTGGACGGCATGACCGGCAACGGCGTCGTCGTCACCAACGCCAATGCGGCGGTGAACATCAACGGCGGCACGATCGGCGGGACCAACGACCCGGCGGCGGACGGCGTCCACATCGCCGGCGGCACCGGCGCCGTCACGGTCGCGGCCAACCTCACCAAGACCACGGCGGGCGACGCGGTCGACATTTCCGGTCACGCCACCGGCACGATCGCCTTCACCGGCACGATCGGGACCAGCGGCACCGCCACCAACGCTGTCCTGATGGCCGGCCAGATCAGCGGCACGACCACGTTCAGCGGCGCCGTCACCTCCACCGGCGGCAGCGTCGCCCACGTCGGCACCCAGCTGGCCGGCTCGACCACCTTCACCGGCGCGATCAACGCGACCGGCGCCAACACCGGCATCGGCCTCGTCAACAATGCCGGCGGCACGATCGGCTTCACCAACGCGGCGGTGAACCTCAACACCTCGACCGGCGCCGCGCTCACCGACACCAACACCGCCGGCACCGGCGCGGCCGTCAGCTTCACCGGCGGCAACCTCAACATCGATACGACG
>JBJMTY010000136.1:0-2464 GCA_045811445.1 Allosphingosinicella sp.
CCCGACAAGGCCGGCGGCCTGGCGCTCGACCTGCCGCTGACCCGCGAGCTGCCGATCCGCGACTGGCTGCGCCCCGGCCAATATGCCTGGGACGAGGACGGCGCCGCGCCGGGCCCGCTCACTATCGTCGTCAACATTCGCGGCCGCGTCCTCTCCGCCTATCGCTCGGGCGTCGAGATCGGCCGGTCGAGCCTGATCTACGGCGCCGACGAGAAGCCGACGCCGCACGGCGAGTTCCGCATCCTCCAGAAGGACATCGACCACAAGTCGAACCTCTACGGCGGCGCGCCGATGCCGTTTGCGATGCGGCTGACGCAGGACGGCGTCTTCCTCCACGCCAGCCAAATGGCCGACGACCTCGCCACCCACGGCTGCGTCGGCCTGCCCAAGGACTTCGCCCGCTTGCTGTTCCGCGCCGCCAGGGTCGGCGACCGGGTCGTGATCTGGAGCGGCACCGCCGCCTAGACGCGGGGACCGGTCCTCACCGCATGCACGCTTCGGGAGAGGAGGTGAGGCGGGTCATGGAGCCCGACGTGATCACGTTGATCGTGACCACCTGGTCGCAGCGCCGCAGCTGGAAACGCACCTTGCGGGCGCGGAAATCGAGCGAGACGCGGCGGAACGTCTCGAGCAGATCGGTGCCGAGCAGCAAGGCGGGCCGGTCGGAGAGGCCGAACACCTCGAAAGGGGGCACGTCGGCGAAGGCGATCGGGACGTCGGTGAGGGTCACCGAGCCGAGCCGCAGCTCCGGGATCCGCCCCACCTGCAGCTCCAGGCTCTTGCCGGTGACGCCGATCGCGACGACCTTCTGCAGCTTGGCGTGCCGCCGGATCAGCTTGTCGCGCAGCGCGGTGTTGCCGATCGTGATCTCCGACCCTGTATCGACCACCGCGTCGAGCGACACGCTGCCGACCTTGACCTCGGTCAGGATCAGCTGGCCGCGGCGCAAGTGGGCGGTGACGACGATCTCGCCGGGAATGTATTTGGGCGGCTTGGTCGCATCCTCGACCTTGATCAGCCGCTTCTCGAAGTCGAGCATCAGCCGCTGCTGGCGGAGCGCGTCGATGCCGAGCATGCCGGCGCCGCCTATGTCCTCCTCGCGCAAGGCGGGCAGCTCCAGGTCCGGGATCGTGCTCGGGCCCACGCTGAGCTCCGCCACCCTGACCCGGTCGACGATGTTGCGGTCGGTCATGTTGTTGAGCAGGACCGGCGTGCCGAGCGGCAGCTCCAGCTCGCGGGCGATGCGCAGCCCGACCGACGAGGTGTCGGCGCCGCTGTCGACGACGAAGAGATAGGGGCCGCGGCCGTTCACCCGCACGTCGACGCTGAGCCGGGTCTCGACCTTGCGGGCGTTCACCTCGTCGCCGCCGATCGCCAGCTTGTCGTCGATCTCGGCGGGCGGGAGCGGCGCCATCGGCCCCGCCGAGGGCGGCGCCGGCCGCGGCTTGCCGATCCTCGGCGGCTCCGCGCCCGCCCCCGCGGCGAGCAGCGACCAGGCCAGAGCCCAGGCGAGAGGCCAGGCGAGGACGGGCCGGGAGCGGGGCAGGGGCAATCTCTTCCTTCCACAAGGCGGGCGCGGCTCCAAGACTATCCTTCCGGGCGCCGGCTTGCCACGCTTTGTCGACCGAGGCCCGCCGTGCGGCGACGAAGCCGGGCGCGCGGGCAGTGGGGCGGGCGGCGGGGCGGCGTTTCGGCGCGGAAGCTTCGAAGCTGCGCGAAAATAAAAATCCTTCCGATCAATGGGGGGCGTTTTGATCGGTTTTTCCGATCAGTGGCGACTCGGCGGGACGCGTGGCCTCCGCGCTCGCGCCACGACTTTTCGACAGTGAGAAAGAGCCGCTGGTTCACTGGAACATAGCAGAAACGGCTGTGATCGGCAAGCCGGCGGGCTCTCGTCCGCCGTCGCCACAGACTCCGGCAGGGCCATGCCGGGCGGCTGCCGGATCGGCGCCGGACGGGTGCCGCGTCGCGGCCGGGGCGTTGCGGGGCTTCCGCCGGGACCGGTGTCCCCCCGTTGCGCGCGGCGACGCTTGGACATCCCGTTACGGCAATGATACGAACGCCCCCGCGTCGCGGCCCCCCGGGGACGGCCGCGCCGCCGGTTGCCGTGGCTGCTTTTCCCGCCCGCACGCGAAAGGAGCGCCATCATGGCCCGGCCGGTCAAGTTCGCCCACGTCGTCTACATGACCCGCCGCTACGAGGCGATGATCGCCTGGTATCAAAGCGTGTTCGAGGCCGAGGTCGTCAACATGAACCCGGCGCTCGCCTTCCTCACCTATGACGACGAGCATCACCGCTTCGCCTTCGCCAACCTCGATCTGCTCAAGCCCGACGGCGGCGGCGCCGACGACCGCGGCCAGATCGGCGTCAACCACGTCGCCTACACCTACGCCAGCGTCGCCGATTTGCTCGCCACCTACGAGCGCCTCAAGGCCGCCGGCATCCGCCCCTATTGGCCGGTCCA
>JBJMTY010000137.1:0-12469 GCA_045811445.1 Allosphingosinicella sp.
GCGCTCGTCGCGGCCGTGGGCGCGCATGTCGTCGGGGACGATGCCCCAGCTGCCGTCGACGCCGTAGACCGGGACGCCGGCGACGCGGAACGGCCGGGCGTCGGACGCGCCGGTGCTCATCTCCGGCATGATCGGCGAATCGGGATGCCTTTTGTGGACGGCCGCGGTGTAGGCGGCGACCACGTCCGGCCGGAGCGGCGAGGCGAGCGACATCGCCTGGTTGTCGGTCCGCTCGACCTTGACGCCCGGGTCGGCGACGACGCGCTCCAGCTCGTCGCGGACGGCGGCGGGCTCGGTGCCGGGCATGATCCGGCAATTGATTGTGGCGCGGGCGAGCTGCGGCAGCGCGTTGTCGGCATGGCCGCCTTCGAGCCGGGTCGCGACGCAGCGGGTGCGGGTGAGGCCGACCTCGCCGGGGTCCGCTTCGATGAAGTCGGCCGCCGCGCCGTCATTGGGATTGGCGAGCCAGTGCCGCATCGCGTCGCCCAGGGGCCCCGGCTCGCTCTTCTCGCGGACGCCGAAATAGGCGCGGGTGGTCTCGTTGAGCATCGGCGTAAAACGATAGGCCTCGAGCCGCTCGAGCGCGTGGGCGAGCTGGTAGATGGCGTTGTCGGGGCGGGGCTTGGAGCTGTGGCCGCCGCGGTTGCGGACGGTGAAGGTGTACATCGAGAAGGTCTTCTCGGCGGTCTGCAAGGTGAAGCCGAGCGGCTTGCCGCCCGCCGCGAAGCCGCCGCCGCCGCCGTCCGAATTGAGCGCGAATTCGGCGTCGGTCCATTTGCGCCACTCGGTCGCGCCGAGGCGGGCGCCGTTGCCGCTGGTCTCCTCGTCTCCGGTGAACAAGATGACGATGTCGCGGGTCGGCTTGAAGCCGCTCGCCCGCAGCTTGAGCAGCGCCGCCGTCACGGTCGAGACGCCCTGCTTGATGTCCTGGGTGCCGCGTCCGTAGAAATAGCCGTCCTTCTCGACGAACTTGAACGGGTCGAGCCCCGGCGTCCAATCCTCCGGCTTCGCCTCGACCACGTCCATGTGGGCCATGATCAGGATCGGCTTCTTGCCCGAGGGCCTGGCCGCCGGCCAGCGCACGACCAGGGCCGCCGTGTGGTTGCCGGGATTGCCGTCATAGGGAAGGACGTGGATGTCGCTCTCGGCCCAGCCGCCCGCTTTGTACTGGTCGGCGATATAGCGGGCGAGCTCGGGCACCCGCCCCCGGCCCTCGACCGTCGGCACCTCGATCGCGTGCGCGTAAATCTCCCGCGCCTTGGCGTGCCAGGGGTCGCCCGGCGGCTGGGCGAAGGCGGCGGTGGAGAGAAGGCCGAGGCCCAGGACGAAGGCAAAACGCATGTGCGGGCTCCAGTTGTTTGACGTACGCGGAAGCTGGGCGGCGGCAGGCGCCGGGTCAACCATAGCGGTTCAAGGCCGCGCTCAACGCAAAGCCTTCCACCCGGGCTCTCATTTGTAAATGTACATGGAGCCGACTCTCTCGTCCGGGGCCGAGTTGGTCCCGCGGATTCTCCTTAGCCAGCCGGTCGCCTCCGTAACTCCGGCCATCGTGGCGTGGACGACATCCTTGGCCTGCTTATAGGCAGCCTTTTTTTCCGCCACATCTGCTGTTTCGCCCGCCTTCAAGGCTGCCTGGTACGCCTTCTCGGCGGTCACCGTTCCGTTCGATCCCAACGACCAGTGGAAATAATAGGGGCCGGCGTCGTTCGGGATGGTCGTGGCGGCCGTGGTCTCGACCACGCCCTTCAACCGATCGACCGCAGCGGCGTTGACCGGCTTGTTGGGATCCGCCGCCTTACCTTCGAGGTAAGCCTTCGCCGGCACGAAGTTTCTAGCGTAGCTGTCGTTGGCAGGGTCGCCGCCGTGAAAGGCCCCCGGTGTTACGACGTCCGCGAAGGTCGGCCCCCAATTCGCGCCCTGGATCCGCAGGAGCATCGCATAAAAGATATACTTGCGCTGCTCGTCCACCAGTGCGGAAGCGCCGGCCTGCTCGGCGTAGATGGTCGCGATGATGCGGTTCTTCTCCGCCGGATCCGCGTTCAAAGCGGTGATCTCCTGCTGAACGTTGCCGATGTTCGGATCCTTCCACCCGCGCGGGAAGGCAAAACAGTCGCCCGGGTGAATCGTGCTCTGCGCCGTCAAACCGTTGAGCGGCTGCACGGCGTCGGTGATATAGGCGGCAAGGCGGCCGTCGAAGAGGCCGCTATCCGTCTCCTTGATCGATGCGGCTATGTCGGTGGGCCTGTAGCATTTCGCGGTTGCCGCCTTGAAAACGAAGCTCGAGAAAATAGTGCTCGCGGCTGACGCGGCCGTGGCTTTCTTGAGCGCTCCGGCGCCACAGTCCGGCGGCGCGTCCGCGCATTTCAGGCGCAGCACGCCGGCGCTGCCCTGAACGACGTGCGCCAGTTCGTGCGCCATCAGCCAGCGCCCCCTCGGGGACTCGGGCCGGTACTCCCCGCTGGCGAAGCCAATCTCGGTGCGCCAGGTGAAGGCCCGCGCGCCCATGGCACTGGCGGTCGCTTCCGCCGCAACACCCCTGTGAAGGCGGACGCTTGAAAAATCGCGGCCGAAGCGCGGCTCGAAGAATTCCCGGTCCGCCGCGGGCAGGGGTTCACCTCCGCCGAGCCGGGACACCGCTGCCTCGATTGCCGGACTCGCGCTGCGACCGGCAGGCTCCTGCGCAGAGGCGGCGTGACCAGTCGGACTCGCCGCCCGGCGAACCGCTTCGCTTTCGCATCCCGCGCAGGTCCCGCTCGTCGCCGGACGATCGGGGTCTGGACGCCGCGGATGAACCGGCACGGCGCTCAGATCGCGGCCCCCGGCGGGCATCGCCATGATCCGGTCCGCGATCCGGTCGGCGTCGCTCTCCGCGGGGTCGTCGACCGCACCCACGCGAAGCTTGGGGTTCAAGCCGATCGGGAGGACGCCCCTGTCGCCAGGTCCCACATCATCGGCCTTGCATCCGCAAAGCCCGGCGGGCTTGGGCGGCAAAGAGGATCGCCTCAACGGGGCTGCTTTGCGCATCATCGCGTGGTCCAACATCAGAAGCCCTTCCGATGGCACTCAGCAGCGAGGCACTAGATCATAAAGACGTCTCCTGCTCAAGCTCGCGGCCCGGCTGCGTCGGCCTCGCCGTGGCCGGCCGCCATATAATCCGCGGACTGCATCTCGATGAGCCGGGAGACGGTGCGTTCGAACTCGAAGGCACCGTCACCGGCGGGATAGAGGGCGGCGGGCTCGGCGTCGGCGGCGGCGAGGAGCTTGACCTTGTGCTCGTAAAGCTCGTCGATCAGCGTCACGAAGCGCGCCGCCTCATTGCGCTTCTCCAGGCCCATCAGCGGAATGCCGACGAGGATGACCGTATGATAGCGCCGGGCCACCGCGAGATAGTCGGCCGCCCCCCGCGCCTCGCCGCACAGGCGCCTGAAAGAGAAGACAGCGACGCCCTTGAGGCTCTTGGGCACGTGCAGGGTCCGCCCGCCGGGCACGGCGATGTCCTCCGAGGGCACCTTCTCCCGGTCCTCCACCGGGTAATCGGTGAGGCGGAAGAAAGCCTCGCTGAGCGCCCGCGTCGCTTCCGGGCTGTTCGGCACGTACCAGGTCGGCATGCCGCCCAGGCGCTCCAGCCGATAGTCGAGCGGACCGTTCAGCGGCACCACGTCCATCTCGCGCTCGATGAAGTCGATGAAGGGCAGGAACAGCTCGCGGTTGAGTCCGCCCGCATAGAGGTCGTGGGGGGCCCGGTTTGAGGTGGCGATCACGGTCACGCCTGCCTCGACGAGGTGGGTGAACAGGCGCGAGACGATCATCGCGTCGGCCGGGTTGTTGATCACCATCTCGTCGAAGGCGAGCAGGCGCGCCTCCCCGGCGATCGCGCGGGCGACCGGCGCGACCGGATCGCCTTCCTCCTTCGCCCGCTCGACCCGCAGCCGCTCGTGCACTTCCAGCATGAATTCATGGAAATGGACGCGGCGCTTCCTCGCGACGTCGATCGCCGCGCAGGCGAGGTCCATCAGCATCGACTTGCCGCGCCCGACGCCGCCCCACATGTACACGCCGCGCGGGGCGGGGGCCTTGCCGAGCAGCCGCGTCAAGAAGCCGGGTCGGTGCTCCAGCGCTTCCTCGAGCCGGTCCAGGACGGCGACCGCTTCGGCCTGGTCGGTATCCGGCTTCAGCTCCCCGGCCGCGACCAGCGCCCGGTAGCGCGCCTCAACCTTCGCCACGGCGGCCGAGCTTGCGCAACGTCCCCGACCAGGCGGCGATTGTCGCGCCGTCCTGCTCGACCAGGCCGCGCATCACCGCGAGGCGTTTGCTTTCGCGCAGCAGCTCCACCGTCGCGTCGAGCGGCACGCCGAGCCTCGCCGCGGAGAGGAATTGCGCCGACAGATCGAGCGTCACCGACGGCCCCAGATCTGCCCCGGCCGCATAGCCGCCGGCGAACATCGCCATGTCGATGAAGGTCAGGATGGCGCCGCCATGGACGATGTTGCCGAGGTTCGACTGGGCGACGTCGGGAAACATCCGGCACCGCGCCCGCCCCTCGCCCTCGCCGCGGACCAGCAGCTTGCCGAGCATCGCGTTGAAGCGCGTGTCGTCGCCCGGCAGATCCCACGTCATCCAGCCGGGATGGTCGGGATCGGGATGGTGGCGGATCAGCGGGTGGAGGCGGCGCTCCGGCCGCTCGGTCAAACCGCCCGCTCCACGAGCAATTTCTTGGTCTCGGCGATCGCCTTGGCGGGGTTCAGCCCCTTGGGGCAGACGTTGGCGCAGTTCATGATCGTGTGGCAGCGATAGAGCCGGAACGGGTCCTCGAGCTCGTCCAGACGCTCGCCGGTCAGCTCGTCGCGGCTGTCGGCGAGCCAGCGGAAGGCCTGGAGCAGGATGGCGGGGCCGAGGAACTTGTCGGAGTTCCACCAATAGCTCGGGCAGGAGGAGGAGCAGCAGGCGCACAAGATGCATTCGTAGAGGCCGTCGAGCTTGGCCCGGTCCTCCGGCGACTGCAGCCTTTCCTTGCCCGCCGGCGCCGGCGTCTTGGTCTTCAGCCAGGGCTCGATCGAGGCATATTGGGCGAAGAAATGGGTGAAATCCGGAACCAGGTCCTTGATCACGTCCATGTGCGGCAGCGGCGTGATGCGCAGCTCGCCCGAAAAATCCTCGATCGCGCTGGTGCAGGCGAGGCCGTTGCGGCCGTTCATGTTCATCGAGCAGGAGCCGCAAATCCCCTCCCGGCACGAGCGGCGGAAGGTCAGCGAAGGGTCGATCTCGTTCTTGATCTTGAGGAGGGCGTCGAGGACCATCGGCCCGGTCTCGTCGAGGTCGAGCTCGAACGTGTCGTAGCGCGGATTCTCGCCGGTATCAGGGTCGTAGCGGTAGATGCGGAACGCCTTCACCCGCCCGCGTTTGCCTTCGGCGCGATAGGTCTTGCCCCGGCCGCTGATCCGGCTGTTCTTCGGGAGGGCGAACTCGGCCATGCATCACTTCCTTTGCTGGCGAGGGCGATAGCGCCTCCCCTCGCCCCGCTCAACCGCTCACGCACCGCGTCGCGGGTTCAGCCGAGCAGGCCGTGCCGCCGCAGGCTTTCGGCGAGGATGGTTTCGATGAGCTGCTCCTGGGTCCACCCGGCCGCCTTGGCGGAGCGGCCATAGACTTTTTCGGACCACAAATTGGCGTTGAGGTTGAGCTCGAGGAACTGGAGCTTGCCCGCTTCGCGGTCGAGCCGGAACTCGTAGCGGCCATAGTCGAACGGGCGGAACTCGTCGGCGATGTTGCGGGTATGCTCGGCGATCACGGGCATCCATTCCTCGTCGGCGAATTCGACGAGCTGGTATTTCTGGGCGCGGTCGACGAGGTCGCGCTTCTCGTAATAGGTGCGCAGGTGCGAGGGGTCGGCCTGCTCGAACAGCATCATCGGCATCACCACCGGCGCGCCGTCCACGGTCAGCACCGGCACCTCGACGTCGGAGCCGTTGAGGAAGGGCTCGACGATCGCGTCGTGGCCCTGCGAATGGATGTCCTCGATCGCCGCCTTGACCCCGTTCCAGTCGAACGCGTCCTGCACGCCCCAGCTCGCCGAGGAGGCATTGGGCTTGATCACCAGCCGCTCGCCGCTGGGGCAGCGCGCCGCCTCGACCGGCGCGCCGCGGCGATAGATCGCCCAGGGCGCGGTCGGGATGCCGCGCGCCGCGGCGGCGAGCTTGGTCATGTGCTTGTCGTCCGAAATGCCGCGCAGGATCGGCGAGGCGCCGAGGAACGGCAGGCCGAGCCGGGTGCACAGCAAGGGCAGCATCATCTCGGAATTGAGGAAGCCGCCGCGGTTGAGCAGCGGGAAGACGAAATCGACGTCGGGCTTCTCGAACAGGGCGTCGTAGCTGTTGGCGAGGACGATGTTGAGGCCGAGCCCCTTCAAAATCTCGCGAACCTCGACATGGTACAAGGCGTGGTTGCCGTCTTCGGGGTGCAGGCCGCCTTCCCACAGCGCGTGCTTGGCGATGAACAGGATCCGGAGGCGGTCCTTCGCTTCCTGGGGGATGGTGAGGGGACGGATCGCGGTCAACGCTTCAGCCTTGGTTGAGGAACGGGCGCGGCGGACATAATGCGGTCGCAAGCATTGGCCAAGGGCGGGACATGGACGAGACGAGCTTCAGCGACGCGACCCGCCTGATGACGCAGGGGGGCGACGCCCGCCTCCACCTCAAGCCAGGGACCGGCCTCAACCGGTATTTCTCGGCGCCGCGGCCGAGCGGCGTGCTCGCCTACGCCTCGTCGACCGCCAACGACATTTCCCAAGCCGCCTACGCGCGCGCCGAGGAGGTGCTCACCGAGCTCGGCCGCGACCCTTCCCCGGCGACCTATGGTGGGCGGCTCGAAACGCTGCGGACCCGCCTTCGCCGGGCCTATGCGGTTGCGGACGAAGTGGACGTCGTCTTCGCGCCGTCGGGCACCGATCTTGAATATGTCGCCCTCGCCTGCGTCGCCGGGCGCGCGGCCGGCGGCACCCACAACATCCTGCTCGGCGCCGACGAGGTGGGGAGCGGCTGCATCCATTCCGCCCACGGCCGCTATTTCGCCGAGAGCACCGCGCTCGGCGTCACGACGCAAGCCGGGGCGCCGGTGCCGGGAATGGGCGCTACGCGGGTCGAGATGATCGACATCCCGGTCCGCGACGCCGAAGGCCGCGCCCGCCCCTCGGCCGAGATCGCCGCACGGATGGACGAGGCGATCGCCGGCGCGGCGGCCGCCGGCCGGCACGTCCTCGTCCACGTCGTCCACGGGTCGAAGACCGGCCTCATCCTCCCCTCGCTCGCCGACATCGACGCGCTCCGCGCCCGCCACGGCGATGCGGCGAGCTTCGTCGTCGACGCCTGCCAGGCGCGCATCACCTCGGCCGCGATCGCCGATTATCTGGCCCGGGGCGCGATCGTCTTCGTCACCGGCTCCAAGTTCATGGGCGGGCCGCCGTTCAGCGGCTTCGCCTTCGTGCCGCCAGGCTTCCGGGCCCGGGCCGAGGCGCTCCCAGCCGGGCTCGCCACCCTCTTCCGCCGCGCCGAATGGCCGGACGGATGGCCGGGCGCCGGGGCGCTCGGGGACGGCGCCAATCCGGGCCTGCTCCTCCGCCTCGAAGCCTCGATCTTCGAGCTCGAGCGCTTCCAGCGCCTCGCCGCCGGGGATGCCGAGCGCGTCATCCTCGCCTTCCACCGGGCGGTGCGCGACGAGATCGTCGATCCCACCCCCGCCCGCCGCGTCGCGCCTTACCCGCCCGGGGAGAAGGAGACGGCCGAGACCCACCCGATCGAGATGCGCACCCTCTCCACCCTCGATCTGACCCGGCTCGGGCGCGGCGGCGCGACCTTCGACGACGCGACACGCTGGCACCAGGCGCTGCTCGCCCACGGCGTGCGGCTTGGCCAGCCGGTCAAGTGCGTGAAGCTGCCCGGCGGCGACTGGTGCGCGACCCTGCGCATCGGCCTCGCCATGCCGCAGGTGACGGCGCGGGCGGGGATGGACGACGAGACCCTCGCCACGTCCTTCGGGGCGGACATGGGGAGGGTCAGGCAGGCCCTCAAGGCCGTGGCGGACGGCTAGGCCGCCGCCTCCGCTTCCTTGCCGCCCCAGTTCAGATTGCGGGTGAGGTACATCACCGCCGCCAGCGCCGCGAAGAGGAGCAGGGCGCCGATGAGCAGCGAGTAGGCCTCGAGGCTGAGCAGGATGTAGAGCACCGCGTAGAGCGCCGAGAGCAGGGCGAAGATGAAGGCCGCCCGCCGCCAGCTCCCCAGCACCGCCGCCGAATAGGCCGTCTCCAGCCCGACGATCGCCGCCGCGGCGATGAGGTAGGCCGGGGTGAAGCCGATCACTTCGGCGAAGGCGAGCAGCAGCACGAAGAACAGGATCAAGGCCGCGCCGACCAGCAGATATTCGACGCCGGACACCCGCACCCCGCCGATCAGGTCGAACAGCAGGAAGGCAAGAAACGTAAAGCCGATGAACAGGAAGCCGTATTTGGCGGCCCGATCGACCTGCGAATAGAGATCGACCGGCTGGATCAGGCTCACCCCGGCCTCGCGCGGGCCGCTCTGGGTGCGCGCCGTCTCGGAGCCGTCGGGGCTGCGATCGGCGGGCTCGGTCCTGGCGCCGGTCGCGACCAGCGACTGGCCGAGGGCGAGGTTTCCGACCCGGTAGCGCGCGTCGAAGCCCTTGGCGTCGACCCGGCGGTCGGCGGGGAGGAACCCGCCCTGGAAGGAGGGGTGCGGCCAGCTCGACCGCAGCCGCCACAAAGTCTCCCCGGCCTGGGGCGCCAGCGACAGGCTGCCGTTGCCGCGCACCGCATAGTCGAAGTCGACGTCGAGCGGAGCGGCGGCGAGGCCGGCGGCGTCGTACCAGGCGAAGAAGCCGCCGCCGCCGGTCGCGGCGAGGCCGCCGCCGGGCTGGAGCCGCAGGCTGTGCCCGCCCGCGACGATGTGCGGATTGGCGCCGAGGCCGCGGGGATCGCTTATGCCGAAGCGCAGCTCGGCGCGCTCGGGCGCGAGGTCGCCCGGCGCGACGCCGAAGCGGGCGAGGTCGGCGGGCATGGCGAAGCGCGCCTTGCCGCGCACCGCCGCCTCGTAGACCACGACCTGGTAGATCGAGCGCTTGCGCACTTCCGGGCGGAGTTCGGTCGCAAGGTCGACCGTCTCGGGCGACAGCGTGAGCTCCTGCCACACCTGGTGCGTGCGGCTGACCGGCTTGCCGTCCTCGGTCGTATTCTCGGTGACGGTCGCGCGATAGGGGATGATTAGCAGCGGGCCGGCGATGGTCTGCGGCCCGCCCCAGCCTTCGGCGATGCCCGCCTTCGCCTCGGTCGACTGCGCCTCGCGGTCGTAGACCATCAGCCAGACCGAGAAGAGCGGGATGGTCAGCACCAGCCCGATCAGGATGGCGATGCCCAGCTTCATCGAGGGCGAGCGCGTGGTAGCGAGATAGCTCATGGGGGGCCTCCGTTCGGCGCCAGAGAAAGGCGCCGCGCCGCTCCGGTCAAGCGCGCCGAACCGGATGCACGATATCAGCCCCGCCCCTCCATCGCTTCTGCACGGACCGGGCCGGCGTGCACGCCGCCGAGCCCGACGCCGTCACGCGGAGAGGGGCGCGAGCGGATATTTGAGGCCGGTGGCGCAGTTGAACAGGATTGCGCGCTCATCCGGACCGACGAGGCCGGCGGCGAGGGCGCGGCGCCAGGCGGCAAGGGTCGCGGCGCCTTCGGGGCAGAGGAGCAGGCCGTCGCGGCGGGCGGCGTCGCGGGCGGCGGCCGCGATCTCGGCTTCCGGGACGGCGAGCGCCGCGCCGCCGCTCTCGCGCACCGCGCGCAGGATGAGGAAGTCGCCGATCGCCTTGGGCACGCGGATGCCTGCCGCGGCGGTGTGCGCGTCGTCCCAGCGTTCGGCCTGCTCGGCCCCCGCCTCGAAGGCGCGCACGATCGGCGCGCAGCCTTGCGCCTGCACCGCATACATGCGCGGCCGCGCCGGGCCGACGAGGCCGAGCGCCTCCAGCTCGTCGAACGCCTTCCACATGCCGATGAGGCCGGTGCCGCCGCCGGTCGGATAGAAGAGCGCGTCCGGCAGGGCCCAGCCGAGCTGCTCGGCAAGCTCGAGGCCCATCGTCTTCTTGCCCTCGAGCCGATAGGGCTCCTTGAGGGTGGCCATGTCGAACCATTCGCCACGCGCCGCGCCCTCGGCGACGAGGCGGCCGCAATCGTCGATCAGGCCATCGACCCGGTGCACCGCCGCGCCGTGCGCCGCCATCTCCGCGAGGTTCGTCTCGGGCGTGTCGGCGGGGCAGAAGACGATGATCTCCATCCCGGCGCGGGCGCCGTAGGCGGCGAGCGCGGCGCCGGCATTGCCGTTGGTCGGCATGGCGATGCGGGTCAGGCCGAACGCCTTCGCCATCGACACGGCGACGGCGATGCCGCGCGCCTTGAACGAGCCGGTCGGCAGCCGCCCCTCATCCTTGACCAGAGGCGCCCGCGCGCCCGCTTCGCGCCCGATCGCGTCCAGCGGCACCAGCGGCGTCGCCGCCTCGCCGAGGCTGACGATCTCCGCCGCCCGCCGCACCGGCAGCAACTCGCGCCATTTCCACATGTCGGCGGGCCGCGCCGCCAGCGCCGCCCTGGTCAGCTGGGCCCGCGCCGCCTCGAGGTCGTAGCGCACCAGCAGCGGCTTGCCCGCCCGCGACAGGCCGTGGACGCGGCCCGCCTCGTAGCGCTCGCCCGTCGCCGAGCATTCGAGATGGGTGACGAAGCTCGGCTGCTCACCGGGCCGATTGGCTTCCTCGATCTGGGTCATTTGAGGACCACCGTTTGCTCCTCAACCCTGTTAGCTACCAACGGTGAGGCAGGTCCGTACAAACTGAACGGCCGGCACGTCGACGTCCTCAAAGAAACTCTCAAACTCCTCGACTAGCGGAAGATCAAGAACCGACTGAAATGCATCATCGAAATGATCCGCCTCACGGTACGCCGCACGGAATATTGCAAACTTGAGATCTAAAATCGCGAATAGGATAGCCAATGCGGAGATCTTGAAAGCCCAACTTCGCTGCGTGACCGTTGACGCTTCCGCGTCTCCTATGAATTGATAATGCTCCGAGGTGTCATAATGCGCTAGCTTCGATAGCCAGCCATACATTCGGCCAACTGCTGGCCTTACTGGCTTGAGGCGCGGCACCAACTTACTTACACGTAGCCCAAAGACATCGCCGTCGTTATCTTTTCTCCATACTACATGAGCATAGGCGAATTGCTCAAGCAAGCCGCGGGCAATAAGACTGACTTCGATGATATAACCGCGGCGTGCCGCGTAGAGCAGTAGTTCAATGCTCGTTCGAGCACGAACCATCGTCAGATCGAATGCAAAAACGCCGAGCGGTTCGTCGCTTCGGGGCGGTAGGAAGCCGTGATAAAACCTGTCGTAAGCAGCCATGTGTGTCTGGTATAGTCGCTTTACAGCCCTGTCCCGATCTATGAGCTCTGGAACATAGCGGCCGTATGCCTTACGCGTATAATCAACAGATCTATTTCCAAGACTTCGAGCAATTAGAACCGCATAGATGTTCTCAACCAGCGCATCATCAGCAGAGAGCGACAGGCCGACCAATCGGGCACCAGTGACGTCCACATCAACGTCTATCGACGGTGCTAACGCAAACCGTTCCCTTAGCTCCACGCCTCAGTACACCCGCGGCTTGGGCTTGATGTACTGGATGTCGTCGCTGAGCGTGTAGTCGTGGACCGGGCGGTAGTCGATGCGGACGCCGCCGCCTTGGCCGCCCCAGCCGTCGAACCAGATTGCCGTGTGCTTCATCCAGTTGGCGTCATCGCGCTCGGGATAATCCTCATGCTTGTGGGCGCCGCGGCTTTCCTTGCGGTTGGCGGCCGAATGCATCGTCACCACCGCCTGGGCGAGGAGGTTGTCGAGCTCCAGGGTCTCGATCAAATCCGTGTTCCAGATCAGCGACCTGTCGGTGACGTGGACGTCGGCCATGCGGCGGTAGACGGCGTCGATCCGGCCCTGGCCTTCCTCCAGCGTCTTCTCGGCGCGGAACACGGCGCAATCGGCCTGCATGACGCGCTGCATGTCGGTGCGGATTTCGGCGGTCGGGCTGGCGCCCTTGGCGAAGCGGAAGCGGTCGAGACGAGTCAAGGCAAGGTCGTCGGCGCCGCTCGCGACCGGCGGGTGCGCCGTGCCCGGCTTGACGGTCTCGCCGACCCGGTGGCCGACCGCGCGGCCGAACACGACCAGATCGATGAGGCTGTTCGAGCCCAGCCGGTTGGCCCCGTGGACCGACACGCACGCCGCCTCCCCCACCGCGAACAGGCCCGGCACCACCGCATCGGGATTGCCGTCCCGCAAGGTCACCACCTCGCCGTGATAATTGGTCGGGATGCCGCCCATATTGTAATGGACGGTCGGCACCACCGGCAGCGGCTGCCGCGTCAGATCGA
>JBJMTY010000138.1:0-8731 GCA_045811445.1 Allosphingosinicella sp.
CAATATTTAACAACAACACTCTAAACCGAACTGGGACAAGGCGAAGCCTGGTGGAGGGGGCCCGCGTCTCCGCCGCTTCGGCCTCCGGGCCCCCTCCACCACGCCGCTTCGCGTCGCGGTCCATGCTCAGGTGAGAACTGCCCCCGGCAGTTCTCAGCCCGTCCGGGGGACGGGCGTGCCTGAGCATCCCGTTCCGGGGAGGAGCTAGCCATGTACACCGAGCTCCACGCCGCCACCCATTTCAGCTTCCTGCGCGGGGTCTCCGGCGCCGAGGAGCTGTTCGCGGCCGCAAAGCTGCTCGGCTACGAGACGCTGGGGATCACCGACCGCAACAGCGTCGGCGGCCTCGTCAAGGCGCTGAGGGCGTCGGAGGAGACCGGCGTGCGCCTCGTCGCCGGCTGCCGGCTCGATCTGATGGACGGAAACGCCCTCCTGGTCTGGCCCGAGGACCGCGCCGGCTGGTCGCGCCTCACTCGCCTGCTCACCCTCGGCAACCACCGCGCCGACCCCCAGAAAGGCGAGAAGGGCCAATGCTTCCTCCACTGGGAGGACGTCGCCGTCTGGTCGGACGGGCTGGTCGCGGCCCTGCTGCCGGGCGAGGCCGAGGTGGCCGCCGCCGCCGCGCTCGCGCAGATGTGCGATATTTTCGGCGACCGCGCCCACCTCGCCCTCAGCCTCCGCCGCCGCCCCGGCGACGCGGCCCGCCTCCACGCGCTCGATGCCCTCGCTCGTCGCCACGGCGTGCGGTCCCTCGCCACCGGCGACATCCTCTACGACAGCCCCGACAAGCGCATGCTGCAGGACGTCGTCACCGCCATCCGCCACAAATGCACGATCGACGAGCTGGGCTTCCGCCGCGAACGCTATGCCGACCGCCATCTCAAGTCGCCCCGCGAGATGGAACGGCGCTTCGCCGCCTTTCCCGACGCCGTGCAGGCGAGCGCCGACATCGCCGCGCGCTGCACCTTCTCGCTACGCGAGCTCAGCTATCAATATCCCGACGAGATCGTGATGAGCGGCCGCAGCCCGCAGGAGGCGCTGGAACGGCTGACCCGGGGAAAGATCGACGAGAAGATCCCCGAGACGTTTCCGCCCGGCCAGTCCGCGCGGGATTATCGGGAGCTGCTGGAGCATGAGCTGCGGCTCATCGGGCGCTGGGGTTATGCGCCCTATTTCCTCACCGTCAATTCGATCGTCGCTTACGCCCGCAGCCAGGACATCCTGTGCCAGGGGCGCGGCTCGGCGGCCAATTCGATGGTCTGCTACGTCCTCGGCATTACCTCGATCGATCCGGTCAAGCACGGCCTGCTGTTCGAGCGTTTCCTGTCCGAGAACCGGGCCGAGCCGCCGGACATCGACGTCGATTTCGAGCATGACCGGCGCGAGGAAGTGATCCAGTGGATCTACAACACCTACGGCCACGCCCATGCCGCGCTGACGGCGGTGGTGAGCCGCTATCGCAGCCGCGGCGCGGTGCGGGAGGTAGGCAAGGCGCTGGGCCTCCCCGAAGACATGCTCGGCGCTCTCGCGGGCCAAATCTGGGGCTGGTCGGAAGAAGGCGTGCCCGAGCGCCACGTCGAGGCGCTCGGCTTCGACCCGAGGGATCCTCGCCTGGCGCTGACGCTGGAGCTCTCCCGTCGGCTGATCGGCACGCCCCGGCATCTGAGCACGCATCCCGGCGGCTTCGTCCTCACCCGCGACCGGCTGGACGAGCTGGTGCCGATCGCGCCGGCGGCGATGGTCGATCGCCGCATCATCGAATGGGAGAAGGACGATATCGAGGAATTGAAGTTCATGAAGGTCGACGTGCTCGGCCTCGGCATGCTCGGCTGCATGCGCCGCGCCTTCGCGCTGCTCGCCGAGCATAAGGGCAAAAGCCTCGATCTCGCCTCGCCCGAGATGCAGGAAGAGGACGAGGCGACCTTCGATATGATCTGCAAGGCCGATACGATCGGCACCTTCCAGATCGAGAGCCGGGCCCAGATGAGCATGCTGCCGCGCCTCAGGCCGCGGGAATTCTACGACATCGTCATCCAGGTCGCGATCGTCCGGCCCGGCCCGATCCAGGGCGACATGGTCCACCCTTATCTGCGCCGCCGCGAAGGCAAGGAAGCGGTCGAATATCCGTCCGAGGCGCTGAAGGCGGTGCTGGCCAAGACCCTGGGCGTGCCCCTCTTCCAGGAGCAGGCGATGAAGGTGGCGATCGTCGGCGCCGGCTTCACGCCCGCCCAGGCCGACGCGCTCCGCCGCTCGATGGCAACCTTCAAGGCGACGGGAGGCGTGAGCAAGTTCGAAGGCGAGATGATCGAGGGCATGATCGCGCGCGGCTATACGCGCGACTTCGCCGAGCGCACCTTCCGCCAGATCGAGGGCTTCGGCAGCTACGGTTTCCCCGAGAGCCACGCGGCGAGCTTCGCCAAGATCGCCTACGCCTCGTGCTGGATGAAGTGCCACCACCCCGATGTGTTCTGCGCGGCGATCCTCAACGCCCAGCCGATGGGCTTCTACCAGGCCGCCCAATTGGTGCGGGACGCGAAGGAGCACGGGGTGGAGGTGCGCCCGGTGTGCGTGAATGCGAGCCGGTGGGATTGCACGCTGGAGGGAAGTTCCTCCCTGCCGCGAAGCGGTGGGGAGGGGGACCACCCGCAGGGTGGTGGAGGGGTAGCTGGAACAAGCCTCGTCCCTTCACCCCTCCACCACCCTTCGGGTGGTCCCCCTCCCCATCCGCAGGATGGGGAGGCACTAATTCCCCTCCGCCTCGGCTTGCGCCTGGTGCGCGGCCTCTCCAACCTGCATGCGGCGCAGATCCTCGCCGCGCGGACGGATATGCCCTTCGCCTCGATCGAGGACGTCTGGCGCCGCTCGGGCGTGCCGGCGGCGGCGCTGGAGAAGCTGGCCGACGCCGATGCCTTCGCGTCGCTGGGGCTCGACCGCCGCCAGGCCTTGTGGAAGGTGCGCGGCCTCGGCGAAGCGCCTTTGCCTTTGTTCGCCGCCGCCGACGCTACCGGCACCGAGCCGGACGTGGCGCTGGCGCCGCTCGCCGGCGGCGGCGAGGTGGTCGAGGATTATCGCACCCTCCAGCTGTCGCTGCGCGCGCACCCGCTCGCTTTCCTGCGCGGCGAGCTCGAAAAGCGGCGGATCGTCCCGTGCGCCGGGCTCTCCCAAGTCAAGGACGGCGCCCGGATCGAGACGGCGGGCGTCGTCCTCATCCGCCAGCGGCCGGGCAAGGGCAATGTCACCTTCATCACCCTCGAGGACGAGACCGGCATCGCCAACGTCATCCTGTGGCAGCGCCGGTTCGAGGCGCAGCGGCGGATCGTGATGGGCGCCGCGATGATCGGGGTGAAGGGCGTCCTGCAGCGCGAGGGCGAGGTGATCCACGTCGTCGCCGACCGGCTCGAGGATCTCACCGCCTTGCTCGATTCGGTCGGCAACCGGCAATTCCCCCACCGCTTCGCGCCGGCCGACGGCGGGAAAGGCGCCGCGCCGGACCCGCGGGAACGCAAAAGGGCGCGCGAGCTGCCCCGCGCGCCCTCAGCCTCAGACCAGGAGACGGTCATCCGCGTGAAAAGCCGGAATTTCCATTGAGCGGCGGGACTGGGCGGCGGGACGGGGCCCGCCGGGTCAGAACTTCTGCTGGCGCTCGTAGAGCGATTTGTAATGCTGGATGCGGGTGACGCGCAGGCCCGGCATGCCGGAGCGGTCGACGGCGCGCTGCCAGCCGGCGAATTCCTCAAGACTGAGGCCGTAGCGGTCGCACGCTTCGTCCACCGAGAGGAGGCCGCCATTGACCGCCGCCACCACTTCCGCCTTGCGCCTGACCACCCAGCGGGAAGTCGAGGGCGGCGGCAGCGAGGCGAGCGTCAGCGGTTCCCCCAGCGGACCGATGACCTGTGCCGGCCGGATAATTTGGTTCTCGATCATTCCTGCCTCAAGAATCAGTGTCATTCGAACATCCTCGGCTCCCCGGGCCGAGGCTGTAGCGGCCGCCGTTGAAGGAAGGCTGAAACCGCAAGGTAAATGGCGTCTTCATTTCAGTTGACGGCCCGTTTCCGCGCCGTGGCCGGATGGAAGCGCCCGCCGAGCGCCACCGAGGCTTCGCGCCAGGCGGGCCCGCCGAGCAGCAGCTCGACGAGCGGATCGGCGGGCGGCGGGCGGCCGGAGAGCCGCGCCTGCGCCAGCGCCGCCGGGCTCGATGCCTGCTGCGCGCCAAGCGCCGCGACCAGCATGCCGAAATCCGGGCAAGCGGCTGCGCGGCTGGCGAAGCGCTGCTCGGCGCGCCCAAGGAAGCTCAAGTCCATCGCCGACCGCTCTAGCCGCCAAGCATCTAAGACGCGGTTAAAGGCCCGTTAGCCTAGGCTTTACCAGCCAGCGGCCCTATGTAGCCGGCGCCATGAACGTGGATTTCCAGCTGGACCGACCCTCTTCGGCGGCGCGCATCGTCGTCGCCATGTCGGGCGGCGTCGACAGCTCGGTGGTCGCCGCGCTCGCCGCCCGTACCGGCGCGGAAGTGATCGGCATCACCCTCCAGCTCTACGACCATGGCGCCGCGGTCGGCCGCGCCAAGGCCTGCTGCGCGGGCCGCGACATCCAGGACGCGCAGGCGGTCGCGGCGAGGCTCGGCATCGCCCATTACGTGTTCGACTATGAGAGCCGCTTCCGCGACAGCGTCATCGAGCGCTTCGCCGACGAATATGCCCGCGGCCGCACGCCGATACCCTGCGTCTCGTGCAACCAAAGCGTGAAGTTCGTCGACCTGCTGAGCCTCGCCCGCGAGCTGGGCGCCGACTGCCTCGCCACCGGCCATTACGTCCGCCGCGTCGTGGGTGAGCACGGCGCCGAGCTGCACCGGGCCGCCGATCCGGCGCGCGACCAGAGCTATTTCCTGTTCGCGACCACCCGCGAGCAGCTCGATTATCTCCGCTTCCCGCTCGGCGCCCTGCCCAAGCCGGCGGTGCGCGAGATCGCCCGCGAGCTCGGCCTCATCGTCGCCGACAAACCGGACAGCCAGGACATCTGCTTCGTGCCCAACGGCGATTACGCCGCGGTGGTCAAGAAGGTGCGGCCCGAGGCGGCGCGGCCGGGCGAGATCGTCGACGCGGAAGGGCGCGTGCTCGGCCGCCATGCCGGCCTTATCCACTTCACCGTCGGCCAGCGCCGCGGCCTCGATCTCGGCGGCCGGGCCGAGTCGCTCTACGTCGTCCGCCTCGAGCCCGAGGCCGGCCGGGTCGTCGTTGGCCCGAAAGCCGCCCTCGCCGTCGCCGCCGCCCGCCTCTCCGGCCTCAACTGGCTCGGCGAGGACCAAAGCGACGGCCTCGCCGTCAAGGTACGCTCGATGGCCCGTCCCGCCCCCGCCGCCTTTGATGGCGAGACCTTGCGCTTCGCGGCACCCGAATATGGCGTCGCCCCCGGCCAGGCCGCCGTCCTCTACGACGGCTCGCGCGTGCTGGGCGGGGGCTGGATCGAGGAGACCGTCGCCGCGGAGCTCGAGCCCGCCTGAGGGATGAACCCTAACCTCAATCAGGGTCTTCGCTGGGGCGCCGCGGACGCTATGATGCTATTCCTGTCTCGTTGAGCCGGGGGGCGGCGAAGGACTGGGGGGAGCAGTGCGAAGGCTGGTTCGCATCGACCTGCCGCGCCGGCTGGCGCGCAAGGTGCCGCGGCGGCTGACCGAGCTGGCCGTCGGCATTGCGGTGACCGCGGTGCTGGTCGCGGTGCGCGCCGCCTTGATGCCGGTGCTCGACGTCGGCGCCCCGTTCGCGCTCGGCTTCCTTGCCGTGGTGCTCGCCACCTTGGTCGGCGGCTGGCGCAGCGGCCTGATCGCGGTGGTGCTCGGCCAGACCCTGCTCTGGTATCTGATCGTGCCGGTCCGCGACAGCTTCGTGCTCGCCCGCCCGTCCGACGGCTGGGGCCTTGCCGTCACCACCTTGAGCCAGCTCCTCATCCTCTTCGCCCTCAACCTCTATCAGCACGAGGTGCGCGCGGGAGAGCTGGAGCGGCGGCGGCGGATCAACTTCCTCGGCCAGGCGCTGCGGGAGATGGACCACCGCACCAAGAACAACTTCCAGATCGTCACGTCCATGCTCCAGCTCCAGGCCTCCAAGGCCGACGGAGAGGTGCGCGCGGCGCTGCGCGAGGCGGCGGAGCGGCTGCAGGCCATCTCGGCGGTCTATGCGACGCTGACGCCGAGCAGCCAGGGCCTGGGCGCGGTGCGCCTGCACGACCAGCTCGAGCAGATGTGCGACCAGATCCGCCGCGGCATCTTGCCCGAAGGGATCGCGCTTCGGACCGAGCTGGAGCCGCTCCTCGTCCCCAACGAGACGGCGGTCGCCATCGGCATCATTGTCAACGAGCTCGTCACCAACGCCTGCAAGCACGCCTTCACCGGCCGGACGGGAACGATCATTGTGCGCGCGAGGCGCGACGGGGCCCGCGCCGCCCTGGTCGAGGTGGTCGACGACGGGCACGGGTTCGACCCGCCGCTGGGCGAAGCCGGGCTCGGCACCCGCCTCATCGCCGCCTTCGTCCAGCGCCTGAAGGCAACGGCCGAGGTGCGCTCGTCGTCGGTCGGATCGGTCCACGCTCTGCGGGTGCCGCTCGGCTGATGGCGGCGCCGAGCGCCGGCATCCTGCTCTATCGGAGGAGCGCGGCGGGCCTGGAGGTGCTGCTGATCCGCCCGGGCGGGCCGTTCTGGCGCGGCCGCGACGCCGGCGCCTGGATGATCCCCAAGGGCGGCGTCGCGGAGGGGGAGGCGCCGCTCGAGGCCGCGATCCGCGAGTTCGAGGAGGAGCTGGGCTCCTCGCCTGTCGGCGTGCCCCGTCCGCTCGCCCGCATCCGCCAGGCGGGCGGCAAATGGGTCGAGGCCTTCGCGCTGGAAGGCGATCTCGACTGCGCCGGCGTGAGGAGCAACCTCTTCACCCTCGAATATCCGCCCGGCAGCGGCCGCCTGCGCGATTTTCCCGAGGTCGAGGAGGCGCGCTGGTTCCCGCGCGCCGAGGCCCGCGCGATGATGCTGCCGAGCCAGCTTCCCCTGCTCGACGCGCTGGAGACGCAGCTCGGCTAGAAGCTCAGCATGCCCTCCAGCACGGTGACGCAGCCGCCGCCGAGGACGACGCGGTCGTCGGCGCGGCGGCATGCGACCCGTCCGCCGCGCCGGCTCGCCTGCCAGGCGGTGAAGGCGTCGCGGCCGAGCCGTTCGGCCCAGAAAGGCGCCAGAGCGGCGTGGGCCGAGCCGGTCACCGGATCCTCGTCGACGCCCCAGGCGGGGACGAAGACGCGGCTGACCACGTCGTCGCCGCCGTCGCCGGGCGCGGTGACGATCGCCATCAGCTCGATCCGGCGGAGCGCCGCCATGTCGGGCGCGCAGGCGCGGACCGCCGCCGCGTCGGCAAGCAGGACGATCGCCGTCGCCTCGGCGCCCTCGTAGCTGAGATGGACCTCGCCGGCGGGCGTGCCGAGCGCCGCGAGCAGCTCCGGGTGCGCCTCGCTCCGGACGAGGGTCTGGGGAAGGTCGAGCGTCAGGCCCGCGCCGTCGCGGCCGACGATGAGGATGCCGGCCCGGCGGGTGCGGAAGCGCACCCGGGACCGGTCGCCGATCAGCACATGGCCCGAGGCCAAGGTGGCGTGGCCGCAGAGCGCGACTTCGGTGGTCGGCGTGAACCAGCGCAGCTCGTAATCGGCCTCGCCGTCCTCCGCGGGGACGGTGAAGGCGGTCTCGGAGAGATTGTTCTCCATCGCGATCGCCTGCATCGTCGCGTCGGGCAGCCGGGCCTCGAGCGGCACGACCGCCGCCGGGTTGCCGGTGAACGGGCTGTCGGCGAAGGCGTCGACCTGGACGAGGCGCAGCTGGGTCATCGCGGCTCGATCTTCCGGGTGAGATCCGCTTCCGCGAGGGGGTTGTCGGGCTGGTCGACCTGGCCTTCGGGGTCGATGTGGATGAGAATCTCGCAGCCGGGAAATTCGGCCTCCAGCTTGTGCTCGACCTCGTCCATCACCCGATGGGCGGCGGCGACGGTGAGCTCAGGGTCCATCCAGACGTGGAACTGGACGAAATCGTGCATACCGCTGGTGCGGGTGCGCAGGTCGTGGATGCCCTTGAGCTCGGGATGGCGGGCGGCGACCTCGACGAAGCGGCGGCGCTTCTCCTCGGGCCATTCCTTGTCCATCAGCTGGTCGATGGCGCGGCTCGACGCCTTCCACGCGCCCCAGCCGAGCCACAAGGCGATGGCGAGGCCGAGCAGGGGATCGGCGCCGGGCAGGCCGAAATACTGGTCGAGGACGAGCGCCGCGATCACCGAGAGGTTGAGCAAGAGGTCCGACTGGTAATGGACATGGTCGGTTTCGATCGCGACCGAGCCCGTCCTGGCGATCACCCGGCGCTGGTACCAGAGCAGGACGAAGGTCGCGGCGATGGCGATCAGCGAGACGAGGATGCCGGATTCGGCGTCGGCGGTCGGCTGGCCGTGGAGCAGCCGGTCGACCGCCCGCCAGCCGATGCCGACCGCCGAGAAGCTGATGATGCCGACCTGGAACAAGGCCGCGATCGCTTCCGCCTTGCCGTGCCCGAAGCGGTGCTCGCGGTCGGCCGGCATGGCGGCGAGGCGGACGCCGTAAAGGGTGATCAGCGAGGCGACGACGTCGAGCCCGGTATCGGCGAGCGAGCCGAGCATCGCCACCGAGCCGGTCGTCCAGGCCGCATAGGCCTTGAGGGCGAGCAAAAGGGTCGCCACCG
>JBJMTY010000139.1:0-3175 GCA_045811445.1 Allosphingosinicella sp.
ACTTGATCCGGCATCCACGAACACCGCGGTACGAAGCCTCACGCGGCCGTGTTCATGGATTCCGGCCTCCGCCGGAATGACAGACGAGTGCCGGCACGGCCGTCCTCCGAGCGGGGGGCCTCAAGCGGCCAAGGTCCGCCATGGGTGGAACGCGGACATTAGGAACTACTACTCACTTCGGGGTTTCGCCCGATGCCACGACAACGCTCCTCGTGCCAAGGCGGGGGACCGACCGTTGATTTCCAAACGGCATGGGTCCCCTATTTGTGGGGAAGGACATCTGATGGCCAACACCTCAATCCTGACCGACGGAAAGGTGCTCTATACGGCTCGCACTTACACGACTGGCGGACGCGACGGCTCCTCCCGGAGCGACGATGACCGATTGAATGTGAAGCTATCCAGCCCCGGCAGTCGAGGCGAAGGCACCAATCCGGAACAACTATTTGCTGCGGGCTGGTCTGCATGCTTTGAAGGGGCAATGGCCGTAGCTGCCCGCAATCGGGGCGTCACTCTCCCAGCTAATCTGGCGATAGCGACTGAAGTCGACCTTCGTCGCGGTGAAATGGGGTATTCGCTCGCGGCGCGAATGAAAATCGATATGCCCGGGATCGACCGCCAGTCGGCGCGGAGCTTGATTGACGAGGCACACGAACTGTGCCCCTATTCAAAGGCCACGAGAGGCAACATCCCAGTCGACATCAGCTTGGGATAGCTGCGTTCCTTTCAGATTCACTCCTTGCTGGAGAGGCGTCGGCTCTCAGCTAGAGACAGACGAGCCGACGAGCCATCAGGTCAACCTCGCGGGCGGCCTCGGTAGGAACCCTGATGCCAGAGGGCGGCCACCGCGCCATCCCCGCCGCATCGTCATGCCGGACTTGATCCGGCATCCATGAACACCGCGGCGCGAAGCCTCGCGCGGCCGTGTCCATGGATTTGCGGCCTGCGCCGGAATGACAGACGAGTGCCGGGATGGGTGGAAAGCGCAAAGGCCTTGCGGCTAGTGTCCGGCCATGGCGCCCGAAACCAAGCTTCTTCTCTCCCTTGCCGCCGGCCTTGCGGTCGCGGTCTGGTCGATTGCGTGGGATATCCGCAAGGGCCGGACGAAGCCGCCGATAGGGCGTTCCTACGTCCGTTCCGAGGAGCCGCGTGCGTTCTGGCTCGCGCTGATCGCCGTCAATCTGATCTACGTGGCGCTGCTTGTCGGGGTCGTGACGATCGGCTTGATCGCTGCGACGAGCCGCTGAGGTCGGAGGTCCGCGCCTAATGGACCGGACCTTGCCGCGCGCTCGTCAGAGCCGCATCCCCAGCCAGATGACGAGGTGCGTCGACGCGCCGACGACAGGATCGATGATCGTCGGCCACAGCCCGCGGGGCGGCAGTCATTCAGCTGAGCGGTCATGATGCTCCTGCTCTTCGACCATGATGTGCCGAAGCGCTCGCACGGCCTCGTCGTCCAGGCCGGTCAGCGCCTCGATCTGCGCCGCCATGTGCCGAAGCACGACCCGCTCGATAGCCACGGTTGTGGCGGCAATGGCGCTACGGCCCGCAAGCCCCGTCAGCGCGCCGAGCATGAAGCCGCCAAGGCCGCACCAGGAATAGCCTCGGCATCGGCGCTGGCCGCGCCGCGTCAACTCGTCCGCGAAGCGCGCGCGATGCCCCCGCTCATGGGCAAGAAAATGATTGAGCTCCGGCACCATCTCCGGCGCTCGCCACCGGGCGAGCCACCGTTGCGCCAGATAGATGCACACGGCGCCATGCTCGCCCGCGTGATCGACTTTCATCACGCGGTCGCCAAGGGTTTCACCCGCGTTCAGACGCGCTGCGAGGGCCATGGCCGGCAACGTGCCGCCCCACGCCAATCTCCGCAATGGGTCGCGAGCGGGCATTCGCTTCGATCCTCCCCGCTCGCGGGCTTTGGCGCCGCCTTTACGTGACCTTGCCGCGCACCGCGAAGCGGGGGTCGCGCCAGCGGCCGGTGTCGAGGATGGCGCTGAGGCGCTCGACCGCAATCCACACGTCTTCGAAGCCGAGATAGAGCGGGGTGAGGCCGAAGCGGACCACGTCGGGCGCGCGGAAGTCGCCGATCGTCTTGGCCTCGATCAGCGCCTGGCAGATCTCGAAGGCATGGGGGTGGGCGAAGCTGATATGGCTGCCGCGCCGCTCGGGCTGGCGCGGCGAGACGCAGGCGAGCTCGGGGCAATGCGCTTCGACGAGCGAGGCGAACAGGTCGAACAGAGCGATCGATTTCGCCCAGATCGCCGCCATGTCCGCCCCCTCGAAGCTCGCCACCCCGGCCTCGAGCGCGGCGAGGCCGAGGATCGGCGGGGTGCCGGCGAGGAAGCGGGCGATGCCCGGGGCGGGCGCATAATCGTCGGTGAAGGCGAAGGGCGCGGCATGGCCCATCCAGCCGCGCAGCGGGCTCACCAGCCGGTCCTGCAGCCCTCGCGCGACGTAGAGGAAGGCCGGCGCCCCCGGCCCGCCGTTCAGATATTTATAGCCGCAGCCGACCGCCAGCTCCGCCCCCGCCCCGGCGAGGTCGAGCGGCACTGCCCCGGCGCTGTGGCTGAGGTCCCAGATCGTCCGCGCCCCCGCCGCCTTGGCTTTGGCCGTCACCGCCTCCATGTCGAAGCGCGCGCCGGTCTTGTAATGGACGTGGGTGAGCAGCAGCAAAGCGGTGTCGGGCCCGAGCGCGTCCTCGATCGCGCCGCGCTCGACGATCCTGAGCTCGAGCCCCGCCAGCGCCGCCGCGCCGCTCGCAATGTGGAGGTCGGTGTGGAAATTGCCGGCTTCCGACAACAGCACCTTGCGCTCCGGTGCCAGCGCCGCCGCCGCCAGGATCGCCTTGTAGAGGTTGACCGAGGTCGAATCGGCGACGATCACCTCGTCCGCGCCCGCCCCGATCAAGGGCGCGATCTTGGCCCCCACCCGCATCGGCGCCTCGATCCAGCCGCGCGTGTTCCAGCTACGGATCAGCTCCTCGGCCCACTCGGCCTCCACCGTCTCGCGCACCCGCCCCGCCGCCGCCTTCGGCATCGCCCCCAGCGAGTTGCCGTCGAGATAGACGAGCCCCTCGGGCAGATGAAACCGCGCCCGCAACCCCCGCAGCGGATCGGCCGCGTCGAGCGCGCGGACGTCGGCAAGTGTCACGGACATAGCTCCTCCCCGGAACGGG
>JBJMTY010000140.1:0-7483 GCA_045811445.1 Allosphingosinicella sp.
AGCTCACCGAGGCTTTCCCGGACTATGCCGCCCACATCGCCGCCTGGGGCGAGCGCTTCGGTGAGACGATCAGCGAGCCGGTGCCCGGCATGCACGCCGTCGTGGCCGAGCTCGACGCGCGCGGCGTCCCGCTCTTCGCCATCACCAATTTCTCCGCCGATTTCTGGCCGCCCTTCCGCGCCCGCGAGGAGGCCTTCTTCCGCCGCTTCCGCGACATCGTCGTTTCGGGCGAGGAGAAATTGCTCAAGCCCGATCCCGCCCTTTATTATCGCGCGTTGGGCCGCTTCGGGCTGAAGCCGGCCGAGGCCCTGTTCGTCGATGATCGCGCGATCAACGTCGAGGGCGCCCGCGCGGTCGGCATGGCCGCCCACCTCTTCACCGGGGCCGCCGGCCTGCGCGCCCGCCTCGAAGCCGAAGGGCTGCTCTGAACTTTTGCCGGCGCCGCGCTTTGTTTCGCGCATGAGACAAAGATGGCCCGCACGCCTCTGGCTGGTCCGGCACGGCCAGAGCGCCGGCAACGTCGCCCGCGACGCCGCCACCGCCGCCGGCAAGGCGGTGATCGACCTTAAGGTCCGCGACGTCGACGTGCCGCTGAGCCCGCTCGGCGGGCGCCAGGCGGCGGCGCTCGGCCACTGGTTCGCCGCTCTACCCGAAAGCGAGCGGCCCGAGGTCGTGCTCGCCTCGCCTTATGTGCGCGCCCGCCAGACCGCGAAGGCGATCTGCGAGGCCGGCGGGGTGGTCGGCGACGCCCGCCCGCCGATCGTCGACGAACGCCTGCGCGAGCGCGAGTTCGGCATCTTCGACCGCCTGACCACCCAAGGCATAAGGGAGAAATATCCCGAGCTCGCCGAGCAGCGCACCCTGATGGGCAAATTCTACCATCGGCCGCCCGGCGGCGAGAGCTGGGCCGACGTCATCCTGAGGCTGCGCGGCGCGCTCGACACGATCAGCCTCCATCATGCCGACCGCCGCGTCGCCATCGTCTGCCACCAGGTCGTCGTCCTGTGCCTGCGCTACATCCTCGAGGAGATGGACGAGGCGCAGATCCTCGCCATCGACCGCGCCGGCGACGTGGTGAATTGCGGCCTGTGCGAATATGAGTTCGAGCCCGACGGCGACGAGCGGCTCTGCGCGCCCAGGCTGCTGCGCTACAATTTCGCCGCGCCTCTGGTCGAGGAAAAAGCGCCGGTCACGTCCGAGCCCGACGCGATGGTCGCCGCCCGGTGAGCGCAGTCGAAAGGCTGGACCGCGACCGGCTGCTGCGCGACTTCCCATTGCCGGAAGTGGCCGAGGATGCCGACAAGGAGGATCGCGGCCGCCTGCTCGTCGTCGCCGGCAGCCGCGAGCTGGCCGGCGCGGCTTTGCTCGCCGGCGTCGCGGGCCTGAGGGCGGGTGCCGGCAAGCTCCAGATCGCCACCGCCGCGAGCATCGCGACCCACCTCGCGGTCGCAATGCCCGAAGCGCGCGTCGTCGGCTTCGCGGAGACCAAGGAGGGGTGTCTGGCGGCGGACGGCATCGCGGATCTGCTCGGCCTTGCGCGCGGCGCCGGGGCGGTGACGATCGGCTGCGGCCTCCAGCACGGCGCCCCGCTCGACGCGGCGCTCGACGCCTTGCTGGCCAGCGGTCTCGACGTGCCGCTGGTCCTTGACGCCGCCGTGCTCGGCTCGCTGGCGCCAAGGGCGGCGGCGGTGCGCGCCTGGCGCGGCGGGGCCGTCCTGCTCCCCCACGCCGGCGAGATGGCGCGCCTGCTCGAATGCGAGCCGGCCCAGGTGGCGGCCGACCCGCTCGCCGCCGCCCGCCGCGCCGCCGAGCGCTTCGGCGCGGTCGCCTTGGTCAAGGGCCCGTGCAGCGTCGTCGCCGCGCCCGGCGGCCGCGCCTTCGCCTTCGAGGGCGGCGGGGTCGGGCTCGCCACCTCCGGGTCGGGCGACGTCCTCGCCGGCCTGGTCGGCGGCCTCGCCGCGCGCGGCGCCGACGCCCTCGCCGCCACGCTGTGGGGCGTCTATCTCCACGGCGAGGCCGGGCGCCGGCTTACCGAGGCGGTGGGAAGAATCGGCTTCCTCGCCCGCGAGCTGCTCGACCTCATCCCCCGCGCGATGGAGGAAGCTCGGGGCTAGCGCCGCTCGAGCGATTTCCGGTGGCGGTCGAGCTCGTCGCCGACCAGCCGGACGATATGGATGACGTTGGTCGAGCCCGGCGTCCCGAACGGCACGCCGGCGATGATGACGATGCGGTCGCCGCTCTTGGCGACGCCGTGGCGCAGCGCCATGCGCTTGGCCTTGGCGATCATCTCCTCGAAGCTCTCGACGTCGCGGGTCCTCACCGCGTGCGCGCCCCACAGGATGCCGAGCCGCCGCGCCGTCGCGACCTTCGGCGTCAGCACCAGCAAGGGCACGGCCGGCCGCTCGCGCGACAGGCGCCGCGCCGTCGAGCCCGAGGCGGTGAAGCAGACGATCGCCTTGGCCGAGACGGTGTCGACCATGGTGTTGGCGGCCTGGGCGATTGCGTCGGCGGTGGTCGGATCGGGGTCGGTGCGGGTGAAATGGACGCGGGCAGCATAGCCCGGGTCGTTCTCGACCGAGGTCGCGATCGAGTTCATCATCGCCACCGCCTCGCAGGGGAATTGGCCCGAGGCGCTTTCGGCCGACAGCATCACCGCGTCGGCGCCGTCATAGACGGCGGTCGCCACGTCCGACACTTCGGCGCGGGTCGGGGTGGGGGCGGTAATCATCGATTCGAGCATCTGGGTCGCCACCACCACCGGCCGCCCGACCCGCCGCGCCGCCTCGACGATCATCTTCTGGAGCGGCGGCACCTCGAACGGGGGCAGCTCGACGCCGAGGTCTCCGCGCGCGACCATCACCGCGTCGGCCAGCTCCAATATGCCGTCCAGCCGCTCGACCGCCGCCGGCTTCTCGATCTTGGCGAGCAGGGCCGCGCGCCCCGCGATCAGCCGCCGCGCTTCCGCCACGTCCTCGGGCCGCTGCACGAACGACAGGGCGATCCAGTCGACATGGCTGTCGAGCGCGAAGGCGAGGTCGGTGCGGTCCTTGTCGGTCAAAGCGGCGAGCGGCAGCACCACGTCGGGAACGTTGACGCCCTTGTTGTTCGAGATCGTCCCGCCGACCTCCACCCGCGTCTCGATTCGCTCGGGGCTCGCGGCGGTGACCCGCAGCACCAGCTTGCCGTCGTCGACGAGCAGCCGCGTGCCTTTCTCGACCGCGCCGAATATCTCCTTGTGGGGCAGATTGGCGCGGCGCGCGTCGCCTGGCGCCTTGTCGCGGTCGAAGACGAAGGTCTGGCCGTTCTCGAGGCAGGCCTGGCCGCCCTCGAAGGCGCCGACCCTCAGCTTGGGCCCCTGCAAATCGGCGAGGATGGTGGTCGGCCGGTCGAGCTCCTTCTCGAGGCCGCGGATGATCTCGATCGCCCGGGCATGGTCCTTGTGGGTGCCGTGGCTCATGTTGATCCGGAAGGCGTCGGCGCCCGTCTCGGCGAGCCGCCTTATCATCTCGGGCGAGCGGCTCGCCGGACCGAGGGTGGCGAGGATACGCACCTTGCGGGTGCGCGGGATGAACTGGCTGGGGACCGCTTCGGAATTAGACATCGCCCGGCGCATAAGGCCTGCCGCCGGGCTTTGAAACCCCGCTCAGCCGGCCAGGCCGCGCTCCGCGATATAGGCATTGTCGAACAAGGCGCGGTCGACCGGGTCGGGCAGCACCGCGCGCCGCGCCGCCCGCCATTTGCCGACATTGGCGCCATAGGCCGCCGTGACCCGCGCCGGCGTATAATGGTTCACCTTGCCCCAATGCTGGGTGAAGGGGATGCCGAGCTGCTCGATCTTGTCGGCGGCGGCGGCGAAGAAGGCGCGCGAGCGGTTGCTGTCCACGCCGTCGATGCTGATCGCCAGCGTCGTGTCGAAACGGTTGAAGCCGAGCAGGGCGGGGGTCCGGCGCACGTAGCGGCAGCCGAGCACCAGCGGCGCGTTGGCCAGCGCGCGATAGACGCCGATCATCGCCTCGAGCGTCCGCCTCGCGTCGGGCAAGGCGACGGCGAGGCTGCCGCTGGCGACGTGGAGCTGCGGGGCCTTGTAGCCGTAGATCATCCCCGGCGTGCCGGTCTGCGCCTTGGTGTCGAAGAGCGCCGCCGCCGCGGCCTTGCCGAAGGTCGGGATCAGGCCCGGGAATTTGTCGAGGATCGCGCCGACCAGCGACAGGCTGTCGAAGCCGGGGCCGAGCGCATGGTCCTTCTGGGTGAGGCCGTATTGCGGCACGTAATCGGCCGGGCACTCGCTTTTGTAGTTGAGGCTGAGCAGCACTTCGCTGCTTGCCGGGTTGATCACCGCCTGGAAGAAATAGGGCGCGCCCTTGCCGGCGAAGACGGGATGGGCGCTGAAGTCGAGCGCGCCGATCGCCCGCCACAAGCGCTCGTCGAGCTGGACCGTCTTCGGGTTGGTCTCGAGCAGATAGCGCGGCACCGTCTCGATCACGACCGATTCGATCAGGCCGAAGCTGCCGAACGAGACCACCGCCGCGTCGAACAGATCGTCGTCGTCGCGCTTCAGCGTCGCGCCGAGCCGGTTCTCGACCCAGTCGCGCGTCATCACCGGCCGGCTCTTGCGCTCGATCCACAGGTGGCTGCCGGCGGTCGGCACGAGGTGGATGGCGACGATATGGTCGTGGAGCGCCTTGTGCTCGAGCGCCGAGCCGTGGGTGCCGCACGACGTCGCGCCGACGATGGTCTGGCCGTTCGCGGCGCCCGAGGTGAACAGCGCCCGGCCCTGCGATTTGGCCTCGATCGCCTTGTTCACGTCGGCGACCGTGTTGCCGCACTGGAAGAGGTAGAGGCCCGAGCGCTGGTCGGCGGTACCAGGATAAGCGGGGTCGAGGTCGGCCGGCGAGATCTTCATCCGGCCGCGCAGGCGGTTGGTGTTGATCGACCAGCCCGTCGTCGTCGGCGCCTTGGAGAGCGACCAGCGCGAGCCGGCGGCGCGAAGCGGCAGGCCCGCCGCCTTGGCGCGGCCGATCAGCGCCTGGAACTGGCGGGTCGTCTCCTTGAGGTCGTCGAGCGTCGTCGCCGCGCCGGTGCCGGCGCCGGGGAAGAAGACGTCCCAGACGCCCTCGATCACCTGGGCGTAGCTTTCGTGGAAATTCTCAAACAGCTTGCGCGGGTCGAACTCGGGATCGCGGGGCATTAGCGGCCTCCCCCGGCATGGGAGTCGCCCATGCCCGGGTCGCCGGCATTGGCGCATTCGTAGCGGATCGTGGCGGGGGCGTAGAGGCCGAAGGTCAGCCAGCTGACCAGCCCCTGGCCGAAGTCGCGCCTGACGATCACCCGCGACAGCTGCTCGCCGTCGACGCACTTCTTCGCCAGCACGTAAGGCGGGGACTGCACCTCGGAGCCGAGATAGGATTGGGCGGCGACGTAATTGGGGCTGCCGGCGATGCTCGGCGCCGGCGGCTGGACGAGATATTGCATGCAGCCGCCCGTCGCCAACGAGGCCGCGGCCGCCGCCACGAATTTTCCTGCGCCCATGATCGATTCCCCCCGCGGCACGGGTAGCAGACGCCGCCTCCGCGGGCCAGCGGGCGCCATGCCCCGCTTGGTCCGAAAGGGAGGAACCGCGCCCCATTGCGGGGATCGGCTTCGGACCCTAGAGCCCCGTCTTCGAATCCGGGCAAAGGGAAAGACATGGCGGAAGGCAGCATCGCGGCGGACGAACTGAGGCTCCTCATCGAGCGCATCGAGCGTCTCGAGGAAGAGAAGAAGGCGATCGCCGACGACGTGAAGGACGTCTACGGCGAAGCCAAATCGCGCGGCTACGACACCAAGACGATGCGGGCCATCGTCCGCCTTCGCAAGATGGAGACCCACGACCGCCAGGAAGCCGACGCCCTGCTCGAAACCTACAAGGCCGCCCTCGGTATCGACTGAGTCCGGCCCTCCGGCTAGACAGGCGGCAATTCCAACCAAGCCAGATGACGGAGCGGCAATGGCCGGCCACAGCAAGTTCAAGAACATCATGCATCGCAAGGGCGCGCAGGACAAAAAGCGCTCGGCGATGTTCTCCAAATTGTCGCGCGAGCTCACTGTCGCGGCGAAGATGGGCACGCCCGATCCGGAGATGAACCCGCGCCTGCGCGCCGCCGTCGCCGCGGCCAAGGCCCAGTCGATGCCCAAGGACAATATCCAGCGGGCGATCGACAAAGCGAGCGTCGGCGACGCGGAGAGTTACGAGGAGCTGCGCTACGAGGGCTTCGGCCCGGGCGGCACCGCCCTCATCGTCGAGGCGCTGACCGACAACCGCAACCGCACGGCGACCAACGTGCGCACCATCTTCTCGAAGAATGGCGGCAATCTCGGCGCGTCGGGCTCGGTCAGCCACGGTTTCGAGCGGCTCGGCCTGATCTCCTACCCCGCTTCGGCGGGCAGCGCCGACGCGGTGCTGGACGCGGCGATCGAGGCGGGCGCCGACGATGTCGAATCGGACGAGGAAGGCCATGAGATCTGGACGTCGATCGACAGCCTCCATCCGGTCGCGCGCGCGCTCGAGGCCGCGCTCGGCGAGGCCGAGAGCGTCAAGCTCGCCTGGCGCCCGACCAACGCCGTCGAAGTCGACGGCGCCGCCGCCGCCCAGCTCGTCAAGCTCATCGACGGCCTCGAGGAGGACGACGACGTCCAGACGGTCTGGGGCAATTACGAAGTCTCGGACGAGGTGATGGAAAAGCTGGGCTAGGGTGCGCGCAGAGACGCAGAGACGCGGAGGGTCCGCTCACTACGCGACGCGAAGCGTCTCCCTTCACGCGCCCGGACGAACGGCTCCCTCCCCTTGATGCGCGCCTGCCTCTCTGCGTCTCTGCGTCTCTGCGCGCAAAAAGGATGATCGTCCTCGGCCTCGACCCCGGCTTGGGCTGCACCGGCTGGGGGGTGATCGCGGCCGAAGGAAACCGGCTCTCTCACGTCGCCAACGGCCAGATCCGCACCGATCCCAAGGCGGAGCTCGCCGCCCGCCTGCTCGCGCTCCACGGCGGCCTCGCCGAAGTCCTCGCCGCGCACCGGCCGGAGGCTGCGGCCGTCGAGGAGGTGTTCGTCAACGATAACCCGCAATCGACCCTGAAGCTCGGCCAGGCCCGCGGAATCGCCCTGCTCGCCGCCGCCGGCCTCGGCATACCGGTCGGCGAATATGCGCCGCGCCTCGTCAAGAAGGCGGTGGTCGGCACCGGCGGCGCCGACAAGGCGCAGGTCCACGCCATGGTCGCCCGCTTGCTCCCCGGCGTGAAGATCGCCGGCGCCGACGCCGCCGACGCCCTCGCCGTCGCCATCACCCATGCCCATCATCTGGCGACCGCCCGGCGAATGGGGTGAGCGTTTGCGCTGGGTCCAGAGCTGCGGCCAGGGTCTGGACCCGCAACCGGCAACGGCCATGACGAGGCGGAGAGGTGGTCAGGGCTAGGCGCGAGGAGGGAGCGATGCTTGATGCATCGTGACC
>JBJMTY010000141.1:0-20721 GCA_045811445.1 Allosphingosinicella sp.
GCGAGGTCGGGAGCGCGGCGGTAATGGAGCGCGACCGAGCCCGGCTTGTCCTCCAGCAACAGGCGCGGGTCGGCCGCGGCGAAGGCGGCGAGCTCGCGTCGCGCCGCGGCGAGCCCGGGCGGCACCTCTCCGACCAGCCGGGCCTTGCCGTCCGTCCGAAGCTCCAGCCCGTGCGACCCGGCCAGCGCGACCGCGAGCGGACCGATCCGGGCCTCCAGATCGGCGATCGCGCGGCCGGTGACGAGCGCGAGTCGTCCGCCGAGTCGCGACGCGAGCCGGCTCAGCAAATCGGCTAGTCCCGGCGCGACGCGAATCGCCCCGGGCGTCTCGGCGAGCCCCACCAAAGTGCCGTCGAAATCGAGCAGCAAGGCGGCGTCGCCGACAAGGTCGGGCGGTGGGGGAAGGGTTGGCGCGGCCATGGCGAACGGCGTTGGCGCGGCGGCGCGGGAAACACAAGTATCCCTCCATTTCCGAGGGAATCTTGCTCCCTATTCGACGTAAACGGCGAAAAATAAACCGTTACGCACCCCTTCCCTGTTCCAAAAGAATCAGCTTATCCTGCGTTACGGGGGATTAACGATGACAAGGGGGGGTTGCCGATGGGCACGCCATTCATGGGCGAGATAAAGATCGTCGCCTTCAATTTCGCGCCGAAAAGCTGGGCATTGGCCAACGGCCAATTTCTCCCGATCAACCAGAACCAGGCTTTGTTCTCGCTGTTCGGCACGATGTACGGCGGCAACGGCCAGACCACTTTCGCGCTGCCCGATTTGCGCGGCCGCGTCCCGATCCACATCGGCCCCAGCTTCACCCAGGGCCAGGCCGGCGGCGAGGAAGCCCACACCATCACGATGAGCGAGATGGCGGCGCACAACCATTTCTTCATGGCCAACAGCGCCGACGGCGACGGCGACAAGCCCCAGGGCCCTCCCAAGGGATCGCTCGGCGCGCTCAACGTGGGCTATAACAATGGCAGCAACCTGACCTCGCTCGCCCCGGGCGAGCTCAGCAATGTCGGCGGCAGCCAGCCCCACGAAAACAAGCAGCCCTATCTGGTGCTGAACTATTGCGTCGCCCTGACCGGCGTCTTCCCGTCGCGGAACTGAGGGGGATCTCATGTCTCAACCATATGTAGGCGAAATCCGCATGTTCGCGGGCAACTTCGCGCCGGCCGGCTGGGCGCTCTGCCAGGGCCAGGTCCTGCCCATCTCGGAAAACGATGTCCTGTTCAACCTGATCGGCACGACGTACGGCGGCGACGGCCAGGAGACTTTCGCGTTGCCGAACCTGCAGGGCCGGGTGCCGATGCATCAAAGCGCCACCCATATCCTGGGCGAGCAGGGCGGCGTCGAAACGGTGACGCTGACCACCAACCAGATCCCGGTCCACAATCACGCGGTGATCGTGTCGAAGGACCAGGGCACGCAGTCCGCGCCGGCGGGCAAGGTCCTTGCCTCGAACCAGTCGGTCCTGCTCTACCGGCCGGGCATCGGCACGGCGACGTTCGATCCTTCGGCGGTCTCGATCACGGGAGGTAGCCAGCCGCACGACAACATGCAGCCCTACCTCGTGATGAATTACATCATCTCGCTGTTCGGCATCTATCCGCAGTCAAATTGAGGGAGTCGAGCGATGTCATCACCTTTCGTCGCCGAGGTACGCATACTCGGCTTCAACTTCCCGCCGACCGGCTGGGCCTTTTGCGACGGGCAGCTCATGCCGATCTCGCAGAACACCGCGTTGTTCTCGCTGCTCGGCACGTTTTACGGCGGCGACGGCAAGTCCACCTTCGCGCTTCCCGATTTGCAGGATAGCTGCACGTTGGGCCAGGGCCAGGGCGCCGGCAGTCAGTATTTCGTGGGCCAGCAGTCCGGCGAGCAATTCGTCACCCTGCTGACGTCGGAGATACCCGCCCATACCCACAACATGACGGCGAATATCAGCCCGGCGACGCTCGGCACCGGCGACGCGACGACCGTCTTCGCCCGCGCCTCGGGCGGCAACGCCTATAAGAGCGGCGCGGCCAACGTGGCGCTCGATCCGCAGTCGATATCGGTGGCCGGCGCGAGCCTGCCGCATAACAACATGATGCCTTATCTGACGCTGAACTTCTGCATAGCGCTCCAGGGCGTCTTCCCGGCACGCAACTGAGCGCCGGGCGGGGGGGTATGAGAATGACCGAAGAATCGCGGGCGCCCGTATCGCGCCGCCGAATGCTGGCGGCCGCCGCTCTGGTCGTCGCCGGCACCGCCGCCGCGCCGGCGCTGGGCCTCACGCCGAGGGGCGGGCGGCGCGGCGCGGCGCTGCCTCGCTCGCTCCGGCATGCAGGCCTCGCCGCCTGGTCGGCCCAGATCGGCTCGCGCTTCAGGATTCGCGGCGAGGACGGCATCCACCTCCTCACTTTGGCCGAAGTCCGGCCGCTCGCGGCCGAGGGCGCGCGTCCGGCGGCAGCGTCGCGCGACGGCGCCTTCGCGGCGGTGTTCCGGTCGGCGGGCGGCCCGCTTCCCGCTGGCAACCGGACCTATCCCGCGACCCACGCCACGGGCGATCTCGACATTTTCTTCGGCCCGTCCGGGGATCGGCTCGTCGCCGTCTTCGCCTGACTCGATGCCGCCGCCAATTCGCGCGGCCGCGCCGTTCGAAATAACCTATCGCGCCTTCACCGAGGCGGACCTGCCGTTCGTCGAGCGGCTGTTCGCCTCGACCCGCGAGGAGGAAGTCGCCCAGACCGGCTGGCCCGAGGAGGCGCAGCGCGCCTTCATCGCGCAGCAGTTCGAGGCCCAGCACCGCCATTACAGCCTCCATTATGCCGAGGCGGAATGGCTGATCATCGAGCAGGCGGGGACGCCGATCGGGCGGCTCTATCTGTCCGAGGAAAAGGACGAGTTCCTCATCGTCGACATCACCATCGCGCCCGAGGCGCGGGGCGGCGGCGTCGGCGCGGCGGTGCTCACCGATCTGTTCGAGCTCGCGCGCCCGACGGGCAAGCGCGTCTCCATCCATGTCGAGAAGAACAATCCGGCCCGCCGGCTCTACCAGCGGCTCGGCTTCGTCCTGGTCGAGGACCAGGGCGTCTACGACCTGATGGCCTGGTCGCCCGCCGCCGTCAGTTGAAGATCACCTCATATTCGAACACCGCGTCGCGCTCGCCGACCGGCACGATGAACAAGGGCCATTCCTCTCCGTCGCATCTTACCGGGTAGGTCCCCTGCTTGAGGATCGGCGAGCGCGGCCCGACGAAGACCAGCGAGAAGGACCCGCCCGCCCGCGCCGAAGGAAATACCGGCGTCGCCGTGTAGAGCGTCAGCGGGAACAGGATGTCGCCCGCGACGATGTCGAAGCTCTTGCCGAGGTGGCGAGCGAAATCGTCCAGCACGATGTCCGGCCTCATCGTCATTCGATCGTCTCCCCCGGCGTCACGCCCCACAAATATTCGGCGCGGATATAGCCCTGGCGCCCCGCGACATCGAGCTCGCACCATTCGCCGGCGCATTTGGACAGCCGCCCGACCACGCCCGGTTCGGCGAGGTAGCGGACGCGCGAGCTTTCGTCCGGCTTCTCGTGCAGCGGCCGCGGCGGCCCGGCGCGGACGAGGCCGGTGCGCGTGTCGCTGAGCAATCGCTGCAGCATCCAGCCGGTGGTGCCGTCCGGGTCCTGGACCTTGCGCCAATTGGGATAGGTCTCGACGACGCGGATCGGCAGGTCGGCGCGCTGGTAGATCCAGGTCATCGGATAATTGCGGCCCGGCCCGGTGCGCATCGCCGCCTTGCCCGCCGAGATCGACGCCCAATAAGGCGGCTTGCGCTCCGCCTGGGCGGCGGCTGGGCCGACCGAGAGAATGAGCGCCGCGACCGCGGCGAGCGCCAGAAGCTTGCGCATCTTGTCGAGCGTCTCCTTTCATCCTTCCTTAGGCAGGAGCGGCGTCCGGTTTCAACGCCCAACCGGCTTGACCGGCGCCTCTTCGCCTTGCTGAAGACGAAAAGATGAAGGTGATCGTCACGCGACCGCTGCCCGCCGCCGTCGAGGCCCGGCTCGAAGCCTCGTTCGACGCCGAGCTCAACCGCGGCGGCCGGAGCTTCGATCGCGGCACGCTGGCCGACGCGATGGGCCGCTGCGACGCCCTCGCCTCGAACGTCGGCGACCGGATCGACGCCGCTTTGATCGCGGGTGCCGGCGAGCGGCTGCGGCTGATCGCCAATTTCGGCGTCGGCACCGACAATATCGATCTCGAGGCGGCGCGGGCGCGCGGCATCGCCGTCACCAACACGCCCGGCGTGCTCACCGAGGACACGGCCGACATCGCCATGGCGCTCATCCTGATGACCTTGCGCCGGCTCGGCGAAGGCGAGCGGATGCTGCGCAGCGGCGGCTGGGGCGGCTGGAAGCCGACCGACTTCCTCGGCCGCGCGCTCGCCGGCAAGACGCTCGGCATCGTCGGCATGGGCCGCATCGGCCGGGCGCTCGCCCGCCGCGCCTCGGCGTTCGGCATGGCGGTCGCCTACCACAACCGCCGGCCGGTCGGCGGCCACCCGGGGCGCTACGAACCCGATCTCGACGCTCTGCTCGCAGAGGCCGACGTGGTCTCGCTCAACGCCCCCTATGCGCCGGAGACCCACCATTTGATCGACGCCGGGCGCCTGGCGAGGATGAGAAGCGACGCGGTGCTGATCAACACCGCCCGCGGCGCGATCGTGGACCAGGAGGCGCTGATCGCCGCGCTCGAAGCGGGGCGCATCGCCGGCGCCGGCCTCGACGTCTACCCGGAAGAGCCCCACGTCGACCCGCGCCTCGTCGCGCTCGAGAAGGTCGTGCTCCTGCCCCACATGGGCTCGGCGACCGTCGAGACCCGCACGGCGATGGGCATGAAGGTCGTCGACAACCTCCTCGCCTTCGCGGAAGGCCGCCCCCTCCCCGACCCTATCGTCTAGTCGCCGGTCAGGATGCGGTCGACGAGCTGCTTCACGGTGGGGACGAAGCCGTTCGAGTAGAACGGGTCGCTCTTGAAGCGGAAGGCGGCGTGGCCGGCGAACATGAGGTTGTGCTCGGTCGGGCCGCCGTGGGCGATGTCCTGCAGCGTCTTCTGGATGCAGAAGCTGCGCGGGTCGGCGAGGCGGCCGGTCGAATTCTTCTCATTGTCCGCCCACGACGAGAAGGCGCACTGGCTGAGGCAGCCCATGCAGTCAGCCTGGTCCTTGCGGATCTGCGTCTTTTCCTCGGGCGTGACGAAGATCAGGGTTTCGTCCGGGGTCTTGAGCGCCTCGGTGAAACCTTGGGCGAACCATTCGCGGGCGTGCAGAAGGTCGCCGCGAGTGACCCAGAAGTTCTTCTTGTTGCCGACGCCGACGTCGAGCTGGAAGCAATGGTCGCCCAATTCCTCTTTGGTGAAGGCGATCTGGCGGTGCGAGCGCGCCTCCAGGCTCCTCAGGAACGGATTGCGAACGGCGGAGCTGTAGAAGCCGGTCGGCGAGAAGCGGTGGAGAAGGATGTCGCCCTCGTCGAGGGTCATCAGCCTCTGCTTCCAGCCTTCGGGAATCGGGCTCTCTTGGGTCAGCAGCGGGCGGGTGCCGAACTGGAAGACGATCTGGCCGAGCTCGGGATTGTCGATCCAATCCTCCCACTCTTTGAGGTTCCAGACGCCGCCGGCCATGACGATCGGCACGCTGTCGGGGATGCCGCCTTCGCGCATCACCTCCCTCAGCTCCTTGACGCGCGGATAGGGGTCCTGCGGCTTCAACGGGTCCTCGGCGTTCGAGAGCCCGTTATGGCCCCCCGCCAGCCACGGGTCCTCGTAGACCACGGCCGCGAGCCATTCGGCGGCCTTGGAATAAGCCCGCTTCCACAACGCCCGGAAAGCCCGGCCGGAGCTGATGATCGGGAGATAGTTCACTCCGTAGGACGCCGCGATCTCGGACAATTTGTAGGGCATGCCGGCGCCGCAGGTGACGCCCGCGACCAGCCCCTTGGTGCGCTCCAGCACGCCGTGCAGGACGCGCTGGGCGCCGCCCATCTCCCACAGCACGTTGATGTTGATCGCGCCCTTGCCGCCGGCGATGTCGTAGGCGCGCTGGACCTGCGCGACGGCGCCGTCGATGGCGTATTGGATCAGCTCCTCGTGCCGCTCGCGGCGCGTGAGGGCATGGTAGACCTGGGGGATGATCCGCCCTTCCGGATCGTAGCTGTCGGCGTTGACCGCCGAGACGGTGCCGATGCCGCCGGCCGCCGCCCAGGCCCCGGAGCTGGCGTGGTTGGTCGCCGAGACGCCCTTGCCGCCCTCGACCAGCGGCCAAACCTCCCGGCCGCCATAGAGGATCGGCTTCAAACCCTTGAACACAAGTGCCTCCGAAATAATTGGCGCGCCTATACCCGCCCCCGCCGCCAAATGCGCGAAAAATCAGTACAGGCCGGGGTTGAACGTTCCGGGCCGGCCGATCGCTTCATCGTAGAGCGCGGCGTAGCGCGCGATCATCCGCGCTTCGTCATATTCGGCCGCCGCCTTGGCGCGGTTGGCGCGGCCCAGCGCGCGGCGCAGGTCCGCCCGCTCCGCCAGCGTGCCGAGCGCCGCGGCGAACGCCGCTTCGTCCTCGCGGTGGACGAGCAGAGGGAGATTGTCGGGCGAGACCATGTCGGGAATGTCGCCGACGTCGGTTGCGGCGACCGGCAGCCCCGCCGCCATCGCCTCGACCAGCGAGATCGGGAATTGCTCGGAATCGGAGGACAGAGCGAAGACGTCGAACAGGCCGATCCAGCGGGCGGGATCGGCGAGGAAGCCGGGCAGGAGGACGCGGCCGGCCACGCCGAGCCGGCGCGCCTCGGCGGCGATCCGCTCGCTCTCGGGCCCGGAGCCGACGATGACGAGCCGGGCGTTCGGCGCGTCCATCGCCGCGAAGGCGCGGACCAGGCGCGGCAAATTCTTGACCGCGCGCAGCCCCGCGACCGTGCCGATCACTATCTCTCCCGGCGCCTTGACGAGGCCGGGGATCGCGCCGTCTCCGGGCGCCGCGGCATAATCGCCGACGGCAATGCCGTTGGGGATGCGGACGAGCCGCTCCGGCGGCTGCCGCCACGTCTCGCGCGCGATCGCCTCGAGCCCTTTCGACGGCACCACCAGCCGGTGGGCGCCGCCGAGCGCGAGGCGGCGATAGAGGTTGCGGCGGGGGCTGAGGCCGCGCGCCTCGTCCGCGTTGAAGCCGTCCTCGTGGTGGACGAGCGGAGGGCCGCCGAACAGCCGCCGCGCCATCACCGCGTCGGCGGCGCCCCAATTGTAGGTGAGGACGAGGTCGAAGCCACGCATGTAGCGCGCCAGCCGGCGCAGGCGCAGCGGCCCAGGCCGGCCGGCGAGCGCGGGGGCGTCGAGCGGAAATTCGGCCACGATCCGAGGCGAGAGCGCGGCGCGGGCGTCGAGCTCGCCGGGCACGGCGCTCAGCACAACGTGACGGGCGGCGGCGCCGAACGCGTTCATCAGCCGCGCCGCCCTCGCCTCCTTGCCCCCCAGCGAGAAGGTCGAATGGGCATGCAGGATGCGCACCGGCGTCATGCGGCCGAGCTTTCGACGGTCGGCGCCTCGGCGTAAAGCGCAAAGCGTGCCTGGCCCGCCTGTCCCGCGGCGGGACATTCGCGTCTCGCCGAAATGGACTTCACGCCGGCCCCGCCCCAGTCTCCCGCCCGCGAATCGCACCGGGGAGGGACGCGAGATGGCGATCACCAGCAGGATCCAGAAAGAGCACGGCACCGACACCGGCAAAGGCAACGGCTTCGGCTACCAGAAGAAGGCGCTCGACGACGGCAGCTACACGATGGACGTGTCGGGCGTCTCGGCGGTCAACCACACTGGGGTCGACCAGGCGAGCCCCTTCACCAAGCTCGCCGACGGCACCTTCATGAACACGGAAGTCCGCGCCGGCTCGATCACCATCGACAGTGCGCTCGGCGAGGCGGCGCTGCACCTTCAGACCGACAGCGCCAGCGGCCGGCTGCGGGTCAACGACGCGTTCGACGCGGCGCACCAGACCCAGCTCGGCGACCTTGGCCACCTCAATTTCGATTTCTACGTCCAGAGTTCCGATCGCAGCGACGTGATGCCGGTGATCCGCCTCGCGATCGACGCCGACGGCAATCTCGCGACGACCAACGATCGCGGCGAACTGGTGTTCGAATGGGCCTATCAGGGCTTCGGCGCGGTGCCGATGGGCCAGTGGGTCCATGCCGACCTGATCGGCGCGGACTGGAACGCCTGGCAGCGCTCGAACGGCGCCAACCACGATAGCTTCCCCGACATCGTCGCTTTCTCGAACTGGTCCGACGCCGACGGCTATACGGCGGCCGGCGGCATCCATTTCGACGAGCACAGCGTCGTGCTCGGCTGGTCGATCGCCTACGGGTCCGGCAACGGCACCGGCAGCATGTATCTCGACCATCTCCAGGTCGGCGCGGCCACCGTCAACTTCGCCTGACCTTCAGGCTCGGCGAACGGCGCCGCGGCTTCGCGAGAGGCCGCGGCGCCTTCGATTCTTACAAAGCTTTAAGTACCGGCCCTGTCGGGAGACGGGTAATTCCCCGGCCAAGGCGAGACCACGACCGGCCATCTTCCAAGCTGGAACTCCCTCCAGCGGCCGGATCTCCGTGGGGCCTGCGGCCGGAGATTCCATCGCCCTTGTGTCTCCGGCCGCAGGCCTAACCGACCGCCGAAACCCGCTCCAGCAGCCGGTCGATCCCCGCCGCGGCCTCGGGCTCCTCCAGCGTCGGCGCGTGGCCGACGCCCGGCACCTCGGCGACGTCGAGGTCGCGATGCTCCTGCCGCATCCGCTCCACGGCCGCCGGCGAGACGAGGTCCGAGAGGGTGCCGTGGACGAGCAGAGCGGGGATGCCGGCGAGGGCGCGGAAGGCGGGCCACAGGTCCACCGCGGTCCCGGGCGGAGTGGCGCGGATCGGCTCGGCGATGCGCATGTCGTAGTCGAGGACGATGCGGCCCTGGCGGGTCAGCCGGCAGGTGCGCTTGGCGAAGGTCAGCCAGTCCTCGAACGACCAGTCCGGGTACCGGTCCTTCTGCGCCTCGCACAAAGCCCGCGCGGCATGGGCCCAGGTCGGCCACGCCTGCGGGCGGCCGACATAGGTGCGGATATGGTCGAGCCCCTTCTCCTCCAGCTCCGGCCCGACGTCGTTGAGGAGAAGGCCGGCAAAAAGCGGCCTGTCGATGCCGGCGAGGAACATGCCGACGAGGCCGCCGAGCGACGTGCCGAACAGGAGGATCCGCTCCAGCCCCAGCTCGGCGACCAGCGCCTGTACGTCCGCCACATAGGTCAGCGGATTGTAGCTCGCGCTGTCCTTGGCCGGCTCGCTCTCGCCGCGCCCGCGCAGATCGAGGCAGATCAGCCGCCACTCGCCGGCGAGGCGCGCGGCGACGCCCTCGAAATCGCGGGCATTGCGGGTGAGGCCGGGGATGCAGAGGATCGGCGGCCGCTCGGCGCGGCCCGGATAGTCGCGATAATGGAGCCTGAGCCCGTCGGCGGAGCGCCACCATCCGTCGCTCCAGCCGCTCATCGCCCGCTCGCCCTCCTTTGCGTGCCCGCACCTTTCCGTTCCGCCGGGCCGAGGTCAAGGCTTGACGGGAACCCGCGCCGGGCGCCTTCGCTTGGCTTCGACCATGGTCCAGCGCCCCACCCCTTCTCCCTACCGCCCCGATCCGGCCATCCTGGAGCTGGGCGACGCCTTTTACGACGCCGTCGCCCCCGCCGATTTCCCCCAGGCGATCCTGCGCTTCCGCAACCGGCGCTGGGCGCCGGCGGTGGGTCTGGGCGAGATGCCGGACGAGGAATGGGTGCGCCACTTCGGCCGCTTCGCGCCGCTGGCTGACAATCTCGCCCAGCCGCTGGCCCTGCGCTACCACGGCCACCAGTTCCGGGTGTACAATCCCGACATCGGCGACGGCCGCGGTTTCCTCTACGCGCAGCTTCGCGACGGCGGCGCCAGGGAGGACGGGGGGCGGCTGCTCGACCTCGGCACCAAGGGCTCGGGCCGCACGCCCTACAGCCGCTTCGGCGACGGCCGGCTCACGCTGAAGGGCGGGGTGCGCGAGGTGCTGGCGACCGAGATGCTCGAAGCGCTCGGCGTCGAGACGTCGAAGAGCTTCTCGCTGATCGAAACCGGCGAGGCGCTGGAGCGGAACGACGAGCCCTCCCCCACCCGCGCCGCCGTGCTGGTGCGCCTCCAGCACAGCCACATCCGCATCGGCACCTTCCAGCGCCTCGCTTTCCTCGACGAGCCGGACAATCTGCGCGTCCTCGCGGCTTGGTGCCTGCGCCAATATCACAGCGACGGCAGCGGGGACCCGGCCGCCCTCCTGGGCCATGTCGCCGCCCGGGCCGCGCGCCTCGCCGCCTCCTACATCGCCGCCGGCTTCGTTCATGGTGTCCTCAATACCGACAATATCGCGGTCACCGCCGAGAGCTTTGACTATGGCCCGTGGCGGTTCACGCCGCTCTGGGACGGCGGCTTCACCGCCGCCTATTTCGACCATGCCGGCCTCTATTCCTTCGGCCGCCAGCCCGAGGCGATCCACTGGAACCTCGTCCAGCTCGCCGCGTCGCTGCGCGCCGTCGCGCCGGCGGAAGCGCTGACGCCGTCGCTCGAGCGCTTCCCGGACCTCTTCCAGGCGGCGCTGACGGGCGCCGTCTTCGCCCGCCTCGGCATCGTCCCCGCCGCGCCGGAGCGGGACATGGCGCTTCTCGCCGCCCTCGAAGCCGCGCTCGCGCGCAAGACGGTGGAGATCGACCGCTTCTTCTTCGACTGGCGCGGCGGGCGGCGGCGCGGCCCCTCCCCCGCCGACCCGGCCTACCGGGACGAGGCGTTCGAGGCGCTGGCGCGGGCGCTGGCGGGTTGCCAGCCCGTGCCCGGCGTGCTCGACCATCCCTATTGGGCGGACGAGGCGCCCTGCTCGATGCATATCGGCGAGGTCGAGGCGATCTGGGCGCGCATTGACGAGGCCGACGACTGGACTCCCTTCGAAGCCAAGATCGCCGCAATGCGCCGCATGGGCGAAGCGATGACGCCCCCGGCTTGACCGGCGCGGCGCGGCGTGGTGGGTAGCCGGCCATGGCCACACTGACTTCGTTCGAGCCGGCGACGGGCGCGCAGCTGTGGACGGGCGAGAGCGGGGACGCGGAGGCCGAGGTCGCGCGCGCCCGCGCCGCCTGGGCCGGCTGGGCGGCGCGGCCGCTGGCGGTGCGGATCGAGACGCTGAGGCGCTTCGCCAACGTCATGCGCGGCCAGAAGGAGCCGCTGGCCGACCTCATCGCCCGCGAGACCGGCAAGCCGCTGTGGGAAAGCGCGACCGAGGTCGACGCGGTCGTCAACAAGGTCGACATCTCGGTCTCGGCTTATTCGGAGCGCACCTCCCAGCGGCGGCTCGAAGGCGCGCTCGGCGCCCGCGTCGCCGTCCGCCACAAGCCGCACGGCGTGCTGGCGGTGCTCGGCCCCTATAATTTCCCGGCCCATCTGCCCAACGGCCACATCGTGCCGGCGCTGATCGCGGGCAACGCCATCGTGTTCAAGCCGTCGGAGAAGACCCCGGCGGTGGGCGAGCGGCTGGTCCAGCTGCTCCACGAAGCCGGCGTACCGGAAGACGTGGCGCGCTGCCTCCAGGGCGGGCCGGACGTCGGCCGCGCGCTCGCCGCCAGCGCGGGGATAGACGGGCTGCTGTTCACCGGCTCGGCGCGGGCCGGCCTCGCCCTCCACCGCCAGTTCGCCGAGACGCCGCACAAGATCCTCGCGCTGGAGATGGGCGGCAACAATCCGCTGGTCGTCTGGCAGGCCAAGGACATCCACGCCGCCGCCGCGATCGCCGTCCAGTCGGCCTTCATGTCGGCGGGCCAGCGCTGCACGGCGGCGCGGCGCCTGATCGTCGAGGACGGCGCCCACGAGGATCTCCTCGCCACCATGGTCAAGCTCGCCGAGCGGCTGATCGTCGACCATCCCCACGCCGCGCCGCCGCCCTTCATGGGCCCGGTGATCGACAACGCCTCCGCCGACCAGCTCCAGGAAGCTTTCCTCGATTTGATGATCAAGGGCGGCAAACCGATCAAGCGGCTCGACCGGCCGGTCGCCGACAAGCCTTTCCTGACCCCTGCGATCATCGACGTCACCGACGTGCGCGACCGTCCCGACGCCGAATTGTTCGGCCCCGTCCTCCAGCTCGTCCGGGTGCCGAGCTTCGAGGCGGCGCTCGCCGAAGCCAACGCCACCCGCTACGGCCTCTCCGCCTCATTGGTCGGCGGCAGCCCCGAGCTGTACGACCGCTTCTGGGCGAACGTCCGGGCCGGCGTGATAAACTGGAACAAGCCAACCAACGGCGCCCCCTCCAACGCGCCGTTCGGCGGCATCGGCCTGTCCGGCAACCATCGCCCGAGCGCCTATTACGCCGCCGATTATTGCGCCTACCCGGTCACGTCGTCCGAAGCCGAGCAGGCGCGCGCCTCGATCGGCGTCGGCCTGCGCGACCCTTTCGCCGCCAACAATCTCGAAGGCTAGAGCACGGCCCCTAGGCCGAGCGGGCGAACAACCGCCGGCCGGCGAACGCCGCCGGCTCCGCCGGCTCCCGCGTCGGCCCCCGCATGTTGATCGGCGTCACGCCCGCCTGGGTGGCGAGCACCGCGGCTTCGGCGAGCGTCTTGACGCCGAGCTTGGTCAGGATGTGCGCCCGGTGCATCTCGACGGTGCGGACGCTGATGCCGAGCGCGTAGGCCGCGCCCTTGTTCGACTGGCCGCCGAACAAGGCGCGGGCGATGTCCAGCTGGCGCGGGCTGAGCCTGGCGAGGCGCTCGACCGCCTGGCGGCGGGTGTCGCTCGCCTGGAGCGCATCGTTGAGGCGCGTGAAGCCCGGGATCAGCGCCGAGGCCAGGGCCGCGGGCTCGAGCGGCTTTTTGAGAAAGTCGAGCGCGCCGAGCTTCATCGCCTCGACGACGATCCCCACCTCCGGGCACGCGCTCATCGCCAGCACCGGCCAGTCCGGCTTGAGCCGGCCCAGCTCGCCGAGGAACTCGATCCCCGACGGCGCGGCATTGTCGATGTCGAGGAGGATGCAGGCCGGCATCAGATGGTCGAGCATTTCGAGAAAGCCCGCGCCGGCCGCGAACGGCCAGGCCTCGACGCCGATGCGGGCGAGATGCTGGGTCAAAAGCCGCCGCGACGGCAGATCGGCATCGACAATATACACGGTGCGCTGGTGGGACATCCAAAGCTTCCCCCTCGAGGCCGAAGACAGGGCCACACCCAGCTCAAACATCTGATCGGGTTGGTTAATGTGCAATCTAGTGGAAATACGGTGAACTGCCTGTGACGCCGTTTGGCAGCCTATTGAAAGCTATTCCCCACCTGTTCCCCATTCGGCACGAGATGCTCCACATGGATCAGGTTTTCGGCGCCTTGTTGCGGGCCGCCGCGATCGTGCCCGGCGAATCGACGCGCGTAAAATTACGGGTGTAGTTATCCGATCGTGCGCGCCCCGAGCGTCGCTCATAGCCTTAACGATGCCGGTGCGTTGTGCCGCCCGGCCTGTGAGCGTGAGGGGCGAAGGGCGTGGAGGTCGGACCTCTCTTCGGTGGGAACGCGCTGGCGGCGGTGAGCGCCGCCGGCGCCGTCCGCCTCCCGCTTTTCGTAACCCGGACGCTCGCCCGGCGGGCCGAGGCACGCCTCATCGTCTTCGGCGCGCACGAGACCATGCCCTGCCTCAGCGGCTACGAGCCGGCCTACCGCGCCGCCCTCGCCGACCGCAACGGCAGCCGCCGCCTCTTCGGCTTCGCCGAGCAGGCCGAATATGACCGCGCCGGGCGCGTCCTGCTGCCTCCGATGATGCGCTGGAAGGGCCGGATCGAGGCGCTGGCGCTGTTCGTCGGCACCGGCGGCGCGTTCGAGATCTGGAACCCGGCGGTCGCGCGCGAGGTCGGCGACCCGGACCTGCGCGAGATAGCGGATTACCGGCTTCGACACATTGAGGAGAGGGAGGCAGTGGAATGAGCCTGTTGTGCAGGATCGGCGGCCACGAGGCGGCAAGCGGCGAGACCTACAATAGCGGCTATTGGTTCAGCCGCTGCCGGCGGTGCCGGCGCGACATGCTGCGCGCCGGCGGCGGCTGGGCGCTGGTGCCGCCCGGGCACCGCGTCGTCTGGCGCGCCGGCGCGGGAGACCATTCGCTGGCCACCGATTTCGGCCATGTCCTGCCGATCGTCCATCCCGCCGCCAATCTGCCGATGGTGCGGCCGCCTTTCGCGTCGTGGAGCCGCTCGCTGGTCGGCCGCCGGGCCGCGGCGACGGCCGGGGCCGGGGCGGAGCCCGAGGCCGCGGAACGCGAGGCGAAGGCGCCCTACCCGATGCTGCTGGTGCTGGCGACGATCGTCGGCACCGGGCTGCAATGCCTGTTCGGCGTCGGCCGGTGAGGGCGCGGCTCAGGCGTGGCCGGCGTCGGCGTCGCTGAGCGCGGCCAGCGGCAAGGTGAGCGCCGCCTGGTCGAGCCCGCCGCCGCCGCCGTCGAGCACCTGCTGGATCCGCGCGGCCACTTCGGTGATGCGGAACGGCTTCTTGAGCAATATCTCCTTGCCGAGATCGGCGCCGAAGGTCTGGAGATCGGCATAGCCGCTGGCGAAGAGGACCGGCATGGCGGGCGCGATGCGCCGCGCGGCGCGCGCGACCTCGACCCCGTTCATCCCCGGCATGGCGACATCGGTGACGAGGAGATCGAACTTTTCCGCCTCCAGCCGCTGCAAGGCTGCGTCGCCGCTGGGCGCCGGCGTCACTTCGAAGCCGAGCTCGGCGACGAGGGCGGCGGCGACTTCGAGAACATTGGGATCATCGTCCACAATGAGCACACGGCCGCGCCGCCGACCGCCATTCTCCTCGGCGATCGCCTTGACGGCTTCGGCGCGGGCGTGGGTGCGGGGCAGCAGGATGGTGACGCGGGTCCCCTTGCCTTCCTCGCTGTCGATGCGGGCGATGCCGCCCGATTGCTTGGCGAAGCCGTAGAGCTGGGCGAGGCCGAGCCCGGTCCCCTTGCCTTGCGCCTTGGTGGTGAAGAAGGGCTCGAAGGCGTGCTGCAGCACTTCGGGCGGCATGCCGGTGCCGGTGTCGACGACCGAGATGGCGACATATTCGCCCGGCGCGAGATCGACCGCCAGCGAAGCCGGCACCTGGGAGAGGTTGCGGGTCTCGATGCGCAGCGAGCCGCCCTGCGGCATCGCGTCGCGCGCGTTGATGGCGAGGTTGAGGATCATCACCTCGAGCTGGGTCGGATCGGCCAGCGCCCGCCACAGATCGGGCGCCAGCGCGGTCTCGATGACGATGTGCGGCCCGATCGTGCGGGTGACCATGTCTCGCATCGCCTCGATGATCGAATTGGGATCGAGCGGAACGGAAGTGAGGCGCTGGCGGCGCGAGAAAGCGAGCAATTGGGCGGTGAGCTTGGCCCCCCGCTCGGCCGCCTGGAGGGCGTTGTCGGCGAGGCGGCGCAGCTTCTCGTCCTGCGTGCGGCGGAGCAGCAGCTCGAGCGAGCCGACCACGGCGGTCAGCAGATTGTTGAAATCGTGGGCGATGCCGCCGGTGAGCTGGCCGACCGCTTCCATCTTCTGGGCCTGGACGAGCCGCGCCTCGGCTTTCTCGCGCTCGGCGATCTCGGCGGTCAGCCGGTCGTTGGCGGCGGCGAGGTCCCGCGTCCGCTCCAGCACCTTGTGCTCGAGCGTACCGGCCAGCTCGCGCAGCTGCGCCTCGGCCCGCTCGCGCTCCTGCAGATATTCGGCGGCGAGGCGCTGGCGCATCCGCCCGCGCACCGCCGAACGGACCGCGCTGATCAAGGTGGCGGGGTGGAGCGGCCGCTCGAGCACGGTGACGTTGACCAGCTCCTCGATCTGCCGCGATCCCTCCCGCGTCTCACCGCGGCGCGAGAGCAGGACGAAGGGAAAGTCCGACCAGGGCGGCTGGCGCTCGATCGCCTCGCGCAGGCGCGCGACGTCGATCCGCGCCAGCGCGTCGTCGGTGACGATGGCGCCGCCCGCATTGCCGTCGGCGAGCGCGCGCAGCAGCTTCTCGCCGTCGTCGGTCGCGCAACCGATCGACGCGCTCTTCAGCAATTGCGCGATCACCTGCGCGTCGCGGCCCGAGGGCGCGACGATCAGGAAATCGTTTTCGGGGTGGAGGCTATCTTTGGCCGGCAAGGTCTTTCTCGAGCAGAGAAGAACCCCCCTCGAAGGTCGGCGTTCCGGTCAGCACGCCGCGAAAGCCGTCGAGGCGCGGCCCGACGCTGAGGCCGCCGCGCGCGATCTTGAACTCGCGGATCGTGGTTTCGTGATGGCCGGTGCGCTTCTTCACCACCGAGATGGCGCGCCTTATCTCGCCCCGCGCCTCGAAGAAGCGCAGCAGCAGGACCGTGTCGGAAAGGTAGGTGAGATCGACCGGAGACTGCATCTGGCCGATCATCCCCGCCTGCGCGAGGATCAGGAAGGTCAGCACGCCCTGCTGGTTCAGGTAGGTGACGATCTCGTGCATCTGGAGCAGCATGAACTGCTCCTCGATCATGGCGTGCTGGTAGCCCGACAGCGAATCCAGCGCCACGACGGTGCAGCCGACCTGCTCGACATGCTCGCGGATGAGGCCGGTCAGCTCGCCCGGCGACAGCTCCGCGGGATCGACCTGGCGGAAGATGAAGCGCCCGGCCTCGACATGGTCCATGAGGTCCATGTCCAGCCCGCTGGCGCGGCGGTGGAAGACCCGCTCGGTCTCGTCGAAGCTGATGAACAGCACCTTCTCGCCGCGCCTGAGGCAGGTATGGGCATATTGCAGCGCCAGCGTCGATTTGCCCGAGCCAGAGGGGCCGATGACGAGGTTGGTCGTGCCGTAATCGAGCGAGCCGCCGACCAGCTGGTCGAGCTCGGGAATGCCGCTCGTCGCGGTGCGGTCGGCATGGCCCGGGTCGGGATGCAGACCGGCGACCAGGCGGGGGAATATCTCCAGCCCGCCCTCGCGGATGCGGAAATCGTGGAAGCCGCCCAGGAAGCTGCGCCCGCGCATCTTGTAGACGCGCAGCCGCCGCCGCTCCGACCCGTAGGCGATGGCGAGCTGCTCAAGCCTGATCACGCCGTGCGCCAGGCTGTGCAGGCTGAGATTGTCGATCATCTCGGTGAGATCGTCGAGGAACAGAGCCGTGCAGTGGCGCTTGGCGAAGAAATGCTTGAGCGCCAGCACCTGCCGGCGATAACGCAGCGAGCCCTGCGCCAGCAGCCGGATCTCCGAGAGGCTGTCGAAGACGATGCGGGTCGGCGAGAGGCGCGTGACTTCCTCCATCACCATCCGCACCGTCTCGCCCAGCTCGAGGTCAGAGGCGTAGACGATCGACTGTTCGCGCTCGGGATCGAGGCTGAGCTCGGGCGGCACCAGCTCGAATATCTCGATCTCCGAAAGGTCCCAGCCGTGGGTCTCGCCGGCCTGCCTCAGCTCCGCCTCGCTCTCGGACAGAGTGATGTAGAGGCAGCGGTCGCCCTTCTTCGTCCCCTCGAGCAGGAACTGGAGGCCGAGCGTCGTCTTGCCGGCGCCGGGCGAGCCCTCGATGAGATGGATGTGATCGGCGGCATAGCCTCCCGCCAGGATGTAATCGAGCGCCTCGCTCCCCGATGAGACGGGCTCGCCTCCGCTTGCCCGATTGGCCTCACCCATGCGCGATTCTCCTCATGAAACCGGGCCTCTGCCTGATCGGCCTGCCGGAATCAACGAGACGGGGGATGCGCTGGGCGTCTAGCCTTTTGCGGCCATCCGGCTACATTGCGCCATGGTTCGAACCCCGGCCCGAGGCGCGCGGCGATGAAGCCCTTGGGCGAGGAGCACCTCGCCATCCTGCGCCGGCACATGGTCGAGATCGTCGACATGCACGTCGATCTCGCCAGCGACGACATCGGCAAGGACGCGCTCGACCCGCGGCTGCGCACCGCCCTGCTGAGGGTGCAGCGCCACCATTTCGTCCCGGCCCCGCTCGCCGTCGCCGCCTATCAGGACACGCCGCTGCCGATCGGCTTCGACAAGACGGTGTCGCAGCCGTTCATCGGCGCCTTGATGCTCGATTTGCTCGAGCTGAGCGAGGGCGACCGGGTACTCGAGGTCGGCACCGGCCTCGGCTACCAGGCGGCGGTGATGGCGGAGCTGGGCGCGGACATTTTCAGCGTCGAGGTGGTCGAGGAGTTCGCCAACGAGGCGACGATGCGCCTGCGCGCCTTCGGCTATGGCGACGTCCAGGTGCGCACCGGCGACGGCAGCCGCGGCTGGGCCGAGCATGCGCCGTTCGACAAGATCCTGGTCACCGCCGCCGCCGCCGCTCCGCCGCAGGCGCTGGTCGACCAGTTGCGGCCCGGCGGCCGGATCGTGATCCCGCTCGGCGGTAAGGAGGTGCAGACGCTGAGCGTGGTCGAGAAGAGGCTCGACGGCAGCCTCGACACCCGCCCGGTGCTGCCGACCCGCTTCACGCAGCTGGAGAGCGCGGCCTGATCGCCTCGAGATCGGGCGTGAAGCGGGGCAGCGGCGCGATCGTCACCTCGCGCAGCCTTTCGTCGACGTCGCGGGCGCCCCGGCTCGCCGCCTCGATGCCCGCCATCAAATCGGCGCCGCGCGCGGGAATGACGAAGGCGTCGGCGGCGAACTCGCGGCCGACCTCGCGCACCCTGACGATCGCGTCCTCGACCCAATCCTGGGCGCTGAGATAGTCGCACAATTGCTGCGGCAGCGGATCGAGCGCCTTGCCGGCCAGGCGCTGCGGGCGGCGGTCCATGACGTCGCCGAGCGCCGAGCGCAGCTCGATCGCGCCGTCGCGGATGATCTCGAAGGAAATGAACAAGGCCGCCAGCGCGTCGGCCCACCACAGGCCGAAGGCGATGCCGACGACGCCGAGCATCGCGGCGCCGGCGCTCTGCCAGTCCGCCTCGTTGACCTGCGCGTCGGCGATCAGAATCTTGTCGTGGAGCCGCACCCCGAGCGTCTTCTTGGCGCGGCCGAGGAAGAAGGCCGGCACCGAGCTGTAGAGCAAAGCGGCGAGCCCGAGCCAGCCGATCCAGACCGTCTCCCCAAACAGCGGCATGCCGCCGATCGAGGGATGCTCGTGGCGGATCAGCTTCATCGCCGAATCGAAGAAGAGGAACAGCCCGGTGGCGAGCAGGATGACCGCCGCGCCGAGATAGCCGGCGGTGACCGCGCGCTCATAGCCGTAGGGATAGAGGCTGTTCGAAGCGCGGCCGCTGATCCGGTTGCCGACCAGGAACAGGATGGGCGGGATGATGCTGAGCGCGTCGCCGACGAACTCGGTCTTGAGCGCCTGGCTGCCGGAGGTGACCACGAACAGGATCGACACGGTTGAGCAGAGGTAGAGGATGCTGATCATCGCGAGGCGCCTGGCCCTGGCGATGTCCCGCTCGACCTCGGGCGGCGGCGCGGGCTTGCGCCGGGTCATGGCCTCGTCTCGGCGACGGCGGCGGCGCGCGTGAGCTCGGGCTTATGGCGGACGACGAACCGGTCGAGCCGGAGCAGCAGGCGGTTCTCGCCGGTCGCGGCGAAGACGACGCGCCGCTTCCCTTCCTGGTCCTTCGCATAAGCTTGCGAGACGCCCACGAGCTTCTTCCACGGCGTCTGGGCGGTGGCGCCGGAGACGACGATGTCGAGCTGCTGCTTCTCCAGCCCTTCCAGGAGCGGCGATTCGCCGTTCACCACCCACTCGACGCGGGCGCCTATCGAGCGGGCGAAGGCGCGGACGAGGTCCGGCTCCAGCCCCCGCGGCGCGCCGCCCTCGATCCGCACCCAGGGCGGATGCTCGGCCGCGCCGGCGCGAAGCACGTGCGTCGCGGCGATCCGTTCGGTCGCGCCTTCCGGGTCCTTCGGCTCGGCCGCCAGCGCCCCGCATCCCGCGAGCGGAAGGAGGAGCGCGAGCAAGGCGAGCCGCCGGGCCATAACCCGCCCAAACCGCCATCCCGCGACCGCGTTCCGCCCCCTATCCAACGCCGGTTCGAATCCCTATGTGCAGCGCGTCCGGTGCCGTGGGTGGCGCGGCCGGCGATCCCCTGACGGAGACGAAGATGAGCGAAGCCGCGGCCTTGCGCGCGCCGGTTGCAAGCGACGGCATCCCCGAGCGGCGGACCTTTGCGATCATCTCGCATCCCGACGCCGGCAAGACCACGCTGACCGAGAAACTGCTCTATTGCGCCGGCGCGATCCACGAGGCGGGGGAAGTGCGCGCCCGCGGCGACCGCCGCCGCGCCCGTTCCGACTGGATGCAGATCGAGCAGCAGCGCGGCATCTCGGTCACCTCCTCGGTGATGACGTTCGAGAAAGACGGCCTCCTCTTCAACCTGCTCGACACGCCGGGCCACCAGGACTTTTCCGAGGACACCTACCGCACGCTGACGGCGGTCGATTCGGCGATCATGGTGATCGACGCCGCCAAGGGCATCGAGGCGCAGACGCGCAAGCTGTTCGAGGTCTGCCGGCTGCGCAACATCCCGATCGTCACCTTCATCAACAAGGTCGACCGCGAGGGCCTCCCGCCCTTCGCTCTGCTCGACGAGATCGCCGAGACGCTGCAGCTCGACGTCAGCCCGCGCAACTGGCCGGTCGGCATGGGCGGCCTGTTCCACGGCCTCTACGATCTTGCCGGCCACCGCCTGCTGACGGCGGAGCGGGCGATCCCCGTCCAGGGCCTCTCCGATCCCGCGC
>JBJMTY010000142.1:0-2061 GCA_045811445.1 Allosphingosinicella sp.
CGCCGCCTACATCTTCATCGTCGGCGATGTGCACCGGATCGAGATGGAAGAGATCCTGTCATGATCCGGGCGCCAGCGCCTCTTCTTGTCCTCCCTGCGGCGAAGCCGTGGGGAGGGGGACCGGCCGCAGGCTGGTGGAGGGGCCGGCGCAGGGCAGCCCCCTCCACCGCACTTCGTGCGGTCCCCCTCCCCATGAGCTTCGCTCACAGGGAGGACGAGCACCCACCGCCGCCGCTTGAAGTGGGCCGGTGCCGGTCCAATCTTCCGGGACGATGAACTATCATACCTCCGTCCCGACTCCGGACCGGGACCAGATCAGAGCGGCGGGATCCATGAACGACAGCCTCACTCCCAAGGCGGTGGTCGCCGCGCTCGACGCCCACATCGTCGGCCAGGACGACGCCAAGCGCGCCGTCGCGGTGGCCTTGCGCAACCGCTGGCGGCGCCAGCGGCTCGGCGACGATCTGCGCGACGAGGTGACGCCCAAGAACATCCTCATGATCGGCCCCACCGGCTGCGGCAAGACCGAGATCAGCCGCCGCCTCGCGAAGCTCGCCGACGCGCCCTTCGTCAAGGTCGAGGCGACCAAGTTCACCGAGGTCGGCTATGTCGGCCGCGACGTCGAGCAGATCGCCCGCGACCTCGTCGAGGAAGCGGTGCGGCTCGAGAAGGAGCGCCGCCGCCTCGCCGTGCGGGACGCGGCCGAGGAGGCGGCGCTCGAGCGGCTGCTCGAGGCGCTGACCGGCAAGGGCGCCAGCGAGGCGACCCGCGAGAGCTTCCGCCAGCGCTTCCGCGACGGCCACCTCGCCGGCGCGGACGTCGAGATCGAGATCGTCGAGACGCCCGCCACCCCGTTCGAGATACCGGGCATGGGCGGCCAGGTCGGCATGATCAACCTCTCCGACATGATGGCCAAGGCGATGGGCCAGGCGCCCAAGAAGCGCCGCCGCCTCAAGGTCGCCGAGGCCTGGACGCGGCTGGTCGAGGAGGAAGCCGACAAGCGCCTCGACCAGGACGACGTCAGCCGCGCCGCGCTCGCCGACGCGGAAGCCAACGGCATCGTCTTCCTCGACGAGATCGACAAGATCGCGGCCAGCGACGTGCGCGGCGGCTCGGTCAGCCGCGAGGGCGTGCAGCGCGATTTGCTGCCGCTCATCGAGGGCACCACCGTCGCCACCAAATACGGGCCGATGAAGACCGACCATATCCTGTTCATCGCCTCGGGCGCCTTCCACGTCGCCAAGCCGTCCGATCTGCTCCCCGAGCTGCAGGGCCGCCTGCCCATCCGGGTCGAGCTGAAGGCGCTGACCGAGGCGGATTTCGTCCGCATCCTCTCCGCGACCCGGGCCAGCCTCACCGAGCAATATCGCGCCCTCATCGCCACCGAGGGCGTCGAGGTGAATTTCACCGACGACGGCATCGCCGCGATCGCCCGCATCGCCGCCGAAGTGAACGGCCAGGTCGAGAATATCGGCGCCCGCCGCCTCCAGACGGTGATGGAGAAACTGCTCGAGGACGTCAGCTTCGACGCCGAGGATCGCAAGGGCGAGACCGTGACGGTCGACGCCGCCTATGTCGAAGCCCACCTCGCCGCCATCGCGCGGGACACGGATCTCTCCAAATACGTGTTGTAGATAGAGGATGAACCGTGGCCCCCGGTGACTACGGCATTCCCCTCTGCGACGGAGAGCGAAGAAACCCCGACGCCGTACTAATCGTCGTCGAACTCCAGCGCCGCCGCGGCGCCGCCGGTGAGGGTGTTGGGCCGGTCCGGTTCGACGGGGACGCCGCCGCGGTCCGGGTCCTTGCCCTTACGGCGGCGCGCGAGCAGCGCCAGCGCCAGCGCCCGGAGGCGGGACCGCGGCGTGGAAGACCGTCCCACCGGATCGGGGCGCGGCGGACCGGGTGAGAAAGGCCGGTGCGGCATGCCCGTGCCTTACCACATCCGCGCCCGCGGATCACCGCCCCCCTCGCCGCCCGCTTCGGCGCCCCGCCTCCCCCTTCGTGGTCACTATCAGACCGGTCACCGGTCGGTTTCACGCGAAGGCGTGTAACGAAAAG
>JBJMTY010000143.1:0-1690 GCA_045811445.1 Allosphingosinicella sp.
GCGGCGGCGGCGGCGCGACCCTGGCTCACCGCCGGGACGAAGGCGACCATCGTCTCCCGCGCCTCGGGGCTGCCGAGGGCGAAGGCGGTGAGGGCGAAGGCGCCGAGCGCGGCCAGGCCCCCGGCGCGGCGCGGGGCGCTGGCGCGGTGGAAGCGCATCATCCTGAGGCGACGCTTGAGCGCGCCGGCGCCGTTCAGCGAGCAGGCGGCGATGAGGCCGGGCCGGGCCGCCGACTTGACCATCGCGCGGGCATAGTCGCAGCGCTCGGCGGCGCTGGCGCAAGCGGCGACGGCGGCGTCGCAGGCCAATTCCTGGTCGGCGCGGAAGGCGCGGAAGGCGATCCAGGCCAGCGGATTCCACCAGTTCGCGGCGAGCAGCAGCATGGCGGCCATGTTGCACCATATGTCGCCACGGCGGTGATGGGTAAGCTCGTGCTCCAAAGCGAGGCGGCGCTCGCTCTCATTGTAGCGGCGGCTGAAATCGTCGGGGATGACGATGCGGCGACGCACCAGGCCGAGCGCGAGCGGGCCGTCGACGGCGCGGCTGATGAAGGTGAGGATGCCGCCGTAGCGGGGCGGCCGCGCCGGCCGCGCGCTGCCGTCAAGGCGGCGCAGGAAGCCGCGATAGGCGAGCCATTGCAGCACCAGGAAGATGACCGCGCCCCCGGCCCATGTCGCGAGGAAGAAAGGCATCCACGGCCCTGGACCGGCCAGCGCCGGCGGGAGCGCGGTCCCCCCCGCCGCCGCGGGGATGAAAGTCGCGGCGGCGGGAAGATCGATGTCGGGGCGGATGAGGCCGAGCGGCGGCACCACCATCCTCAGCGCCGGGATCGCCCACAAGGCATAGGCCCAGCCGGCGCCGAAGGCGCGCGCCACCGGGCGCCTCAGCAGCAGCACGGCGAGCAGAAGGGCCGAGACGGCGGCGGCGGTGTGGAGCAGCCAGGCGATCATTGCCTGAGCTCCTTGAGCAAAGCCTCGATCTCCTCGATGTCGCCCGGCGAGAGGCGGTCGCGCGCGGCGAGCTGGGCGACGAGCGGCGTCAGCCGGCCGCCGAACATGCGATCGATCAGCCGCCCCGATTCCTCGGCGACATAATCCTCGCGGTCGATGGCGGGACGGTAGAGGTAGCGCCGCCCCTCTTCTTCATGGGCGAGCACGCCCTTGGCGAGCAGCCGCGACAGCATCGTCTTGACGGTGGCGAGGGTCCAGCCGCGCTCGGCCGGCACGCGCCCGGCGACCTCCGCGGCGGTGAGCGGCGCTTCCTCCCAAAGCACTTCCATGACGGCGTATTCGCCCTCGGCGATTCGCTCCACGGCCGTTTCTCCCCTTTAATGACTACATGTGTAATCATGCCGGGTGAATGGCGAATGAATGGCGGCGGGGGGCGAAAGTGTCGGCGGGCTTTACACCCGGGCGCGGGGGTTAATTTTCGTGAACCATCGCGAGGCGCACAAATCCGCCCTTGGCACGCTCTGGCACGGCCCGTGTATCTCTTATGGCGTCCACACACGCTTCCCCTGGGGCGGACAGGCGCTCTCTCCGGTCGCGCCGTCCGCCCCAACGCTTTTTGGGGGCAAGGCTTTTTCGGAAATGACGGGGGTAGACAGTCCTCCCTGTCGCCGCAGGCGATGGGGAGGGGGACCGCACGAAGTGCGGTGGAGGGGCCTGCTGACTCAGCAAAGCCCCTCCAC
>JBJMTY010000144.1:0-8054 GCA_045811445.1 Allosphingosinicella sp.
GCGCGGCGGCGCGGGCCGGCGCGGGGGCAGCGGCGGGCCGGGCGGCGCGGGTGCGGGGAGCGTGGGTCGGCTGGGCGATGGCGGCCACGGCCGCGAGAGTGCCGGCCAGCAGCATCGCCGCCCTGTGGAACTTGCCGAGCTTCATCATTCCTCCAATAAAAGCAGGCCAATAGCCATGCCTCAAACTTGCTTAACCCTGGCTGACGCCCCCAAGGCTGGGGGTATTAGCGCCCGAGGTTCTTGAGCGCCACCCTGAACTGGAAGGTGTTGCCGCGGCGGAAGCCCGCCGAGGGGTCGTAGTCGCGCCGCCAGGTGAAGCCGACCTCGATGCAATCGTCCTCATAGGCGATGCCGAGCCGGTGGCGGACCGGGTCGAAGCCGTCGGACACCGACAGCGGGTCCTCGCGCCGGCCGGTCAGATCGACGATGGTCGAGCCGAAGATCGACCAATAGCGCGCGAACTTGACCCGGCCGCCGAGCCGGATCTCCTCGCGGTCGCGCAGATCCTCGATGGCCGGGTCGATGTTGCGGTCGAGGCGGAGATAGCCGACCGTCGCATAGGTCTGGCGCCCGCCGACCACGGCGTCGATCTCGTTGCGGCGCACCGCGAGCGAATCCTTGTCGAGCCGGAAGCGGTGGACGAGGTTGAGGCGCCGCCCGATCTTCACCGTGGTGCGCCCGACGAAGTCCGAGAAGCGGTCGGAGAGGCCGGTGCCCTGCGGCAGCAGGCTCGGCTTGTCGTCGAGCCGGTAGCTCTGGCCCACCGTGGTGCGCACCGTAACGCCGGGCAGATCGAGGCCCCAGTCGACGCCGTAGGTCATGCGCGGCCCGTCCTCCCAGCGGTCGTAGCCGGGGAAGCGGTTGAGCGCGAACAGGTTCGAATCCTCGAGGTCGACCGAGCGCGAATCCTCGTTGGGGAGCGAGAAATTGTCGGTCGCGCCGGACAATACGAGCTGGAGGCGCGGGGTGAGGCGCTGGACGCCGCCCATCAGCTCGCCGATCAGCGGCCAGCGTATCTCGGCGGCGAGCGCGCCGATCGCGCGGGCGTGCCAGCCCTCGGTGCCGCGGTAGATCGGCGTCGCGGTCGCGAGCACGTCGTCGGTATGGTAGGCGTCGCCGCGCCCGTAGGCGGTCAGCACCAGCTCCTGGCCGAGGCCGGTGATGCTGCGCCGCTGCCACTCGGCGCCGGCGAAGGCGCGCTGGGTGTCCTGGCCGCCGGTCCTCAGGATGGCGAGGCTGTTGGCCTGGACTTCCACCCGGCCGCCCCAGATCGGGTCGGCGAGCCGCCAGCGCGCGTCGATCGCGGGCAAAGCGAAGGGCTGCTGGCCGCCGACGTCGGTGACCCTCAGGCCCTGGAAGGCCCAGCCGGCGATCGAGATGTAGCTGTCGGCGTCGATCCGCTCGGCGTGGACGAACGAGCGCAGCCTGACGTCGCGGGAAATGTCGTAGCGGCGCATGAAGGTGCGGTCGGTCGCGTAGCGGCCGGCGGCGGTGAGCGTCCACCACGGGTCGAGCTGGAAGCGGCCATTGCCCTCGACATAGGCGCGGATCCGCTCGTCGGTGGGCACCGTCACCGTCGTCGTCAGCGGCGTGAAGTTGCCGTAGGTGACGAAGCCCCTGAGCTGGAAGGCGCCGAGCGAGGTGACCTGGCGATACTCGCCCTCCAGCATCGGCAGCACACCGGTATAGATGTGCGGCGTGACCGTCGCGTCGCGATTGGGCGCGATCTTCCAATAATAAGGCGCGCTGAGCTCCAATCCGTTGCGCGAGTTGAAGGTCATGTCGGGGACGAGGAAGCCGGTGCCGCCGCCGCCGGTGCCGTCGGGGTGGGAGAAGAAGGGCAGGCCGGCGATCCGCGTCCCCAGCACCGAGAAAGAGGCGCCCTGGTAGCGGATGCGGTGCTTGAAGGGGTCGTGGACCACCTTGACGGCGGTAATCTGCCAGGTCGGGTCCTTGGGGCAGCCTTCCGGGCTCACCACCGCGCAGGGCGTGTAGGCGGCGCGGTAGAGCGTCGTATAGCCGTCCTTGCGCTCCGCCTTCATCGCCGCCAGCCGGCCGCCGTCCTCCAGCACGAGCAGGAGATTCTCGGCGACCGCGTCCTTCATCCGGTTGGTGAGGACGATTTCGTCGCCATAAGCGACATGGCCCTCGGGGGTGACCAGGCGGACGTTGCCGGTCGCGCGGACCTCGTCGGTCTTGCGGTTCCAGCTCACCGAATCGGCGCTGAGATTGTTGCCCTCGCTGTTCATCCGCACCGCGCCGCTGGCGGTCACCAGGTCGGCATTCTGGTCGTAGACCAAACGGTCGGCGCTGAACGCGACGTCGCGCGTCGCCTCGGCCGTGGCGCCGGCGGCCGGTGAGGCGGGCGGCGGCGCCTCCTCAACGGCCGGCTGGGCCCGGGCGATGCCCGGCGCCCAGGGCAGCAGGGGCAGCGCCGTCAGGCAGATGAGCTTGATCTTCTTCACATTCCCCGCCGCAAAGGACACGCGCGACCCGGCCCGCCTATCGCACCCGCCGCCCGCCGCCGCAATGCGCCCTTTGCAAGCCGGGGCACGTTTGCCTAGAGGACGCGTTTGGCCTCCGCCCAACGAAACGCATGCCGGGAGTTTCCCTTGAAGATCAGCTTCGCCTCCGAGCGCCCCGCCGGCTCCCACGCCCTCGCCATCCCGGTGTGGAGCGAAGACATGCTGAACGACCGGCTGGCCTCGCTGCCCGAGCCGGCGCGCACCATCGCCGCCCGCGCCGCCGAGGCGCAGCGCTTCGAGCGCGAGCTGGGCGGCATCGCCGAGGCGTTCGTGCCCGAGGGCGACCAGGTCCGCCGCGTCCTGCTCGTCGGCCTCGGCGCCCGCAAGGACGAGCCGGCGCTGTGGGAGAAAGCCGGCGGCGCCCTCGTCGCGCGGCTGCTGACCTCGGGCGAGACGAAGCTCGTCGTAGACCTGACCGGCACCGGCGCCGACGCGGCCGACGCCGCCAGGCTCGCCATGGCCGCCTCGGCGCGGGGCTGGCGCTACGACCGCTATCGCACCAAATTGAGCCGCAAGCAGAAGCCGACGCTCGAGGACGTGACGATCGTCGGCGCCGGGGAGGGGGGCGAGGAATGGTCCCGCGCCGGCGCTTTGCTCGACGGCCTCGCCTTCACCCGCGAGCTGGTCACCGAGCCGGCCAACATCGTCTACCCCGAAAGCTTCGTCGCCCGCGCCAAAGAGCGGCTCGAGCCGCTCGGCGTCGAAATCCGCGTGCTCGACGAGGCGGAGATGGCCTCGCTCGGCATGGGCGCCCTGCTCGGCGTCGGCCAGGGCTCGGCGAAGCCGCCGCGCCTCCTCGTCTTGCGCTGGAACGGCGGCGGCGCGGCCAAGCCCATCGTGCTGGTCGGCAAGGGCATCACCTTCGACACCGGCGGCATCTCGATCAAGCCGGCGCTCGGCATGGAAGCGATGAAGTGGGACATGGGCGGCGCCGGCGCGGTCGCCGGGGCGATGGTCGCCCTCGCCACCCGCAAGGCGAAGGCCAATGTGGTCGGCGTCTGCGCGCTCGCCGAGAACATGCCCGACGGCAACGCCCAGCGGCCCGGCGACGTCGTCACCTCGCTCTCCGGCCAGACCATCGAGGTGATCAACACCGACGCGGAAGGCCGCCTCGTCCTCGCCGACGCGATCACCTGGGCGCAGCGCGAGTACAAGCCCGAAGTGGTCGTCGATCTCGCCACCCTCACCGGGGCGATGATCATCTCGCTGGGCCACGAGTTCGGCGGCCTGTTCTCGAACGACGACGGCCTCGCCGCCCAGCTCGACGCCGCCGGCAAGGCGACCGGCGACCGGTTGTGGCGGATGCCGCTCACCGACGCCTTCGACAAATTGATCGAGTCGCCGATCGCCGACATGAAGAATGTCGGGCCGCGCGAGGGCGGCTCGATCACCGCCGCCGCCTTCATCCAGCGCTTCGTCGAGAGCGGCGTCAAATGGGCCCATCTCGACATTGCCGGCACGGTCTGGTCCGACAAGGCCGCGCATCTGTACGACAAGGGCGCGACCGGATTCGGCGTCGCTTTGCTCGACCGCTTCGTCGCCGACAATTTCGAGGGGTGACCTCGGCTGGAATGCCTGGCCTCGACTGGACATGATCGTAGACTTCTACCACCTCGCCGCCTCGCCGCTCGAGCGGGTGCTGCCGAGCGTCTGCGAGAAGGTGCTGGCCGGCGGCGGTCGGCTGGTGGTGGTGGCGGAAGCGGGCCAGCTCGCGCGGCTCGACGAGCAGCTCTGGACCTATGCCGGCGCCTCCTTCCTGCCCCACGGCCGCGACGATCCCGCCGCCCAGCCGATCCTGCTCGCCGAGACGCCGGAGCCGGCCAACGGCGCGGCCAACATCGCGCTGGCCGACGGCCAATGGCGCGACGAGGCGCTGGGCTTCGAGCGCGCTTTCTATTTCTTCGACAGCGCCCATCTCGACACCGCCCGCGAGGCCTGGCGCTCGCTCAAGGCCCGCCCCGAAGCCGAGGCGCGCTACTGGAAGCAGGACGAGCGCGGCAAATGGGTCCAGGGGCCTTAGATCGTCCCACCCTCGTCATGCCGGACTTGATCCGGCATCCATGAACACCGCGGCATGAAGCCTCGCACGACCGTGTTCATGGATTCCGGCCTCCGCCGGAATGACGCATGAGGGTTGGCACGGCCAGCGTCCCCATCCTCGTCATGCCGGACTTGATCCGGCATCCATGAACACCGCGGCATGAAGCCTCGCACGACGGTGTTCATGGATTCCGGCCTCCGCCGGAATGACGGCTGAGGGCGGCGCATCCGCGGTGCCGACCGGCCTTCGCCGTAACGACCCGACCCTCCCGAGCCTTGCCACCCACGCCGCCGCCCTCTAGAGGCGCGGCCAAATCCCACCCATCGGAGTTTTCTCGGCCATGGCGACCGAACGCACTTTCTCGATCATCAAGCCCGACGCGACTCGTCGCAACCTGACCGGCGCGATCACCCGCATGCTGGAGGAAGCGGGCCTGCGGGTCGTCGCCTCGCGCCGCATCCGCATGACTCGCGAGCAGGCCGAGGGCTTTTACGGTGTCCACCGCGAGCGCCCCTTCTTCAACGACCTCGTTGCCTTCATGACGTCAGGGCCGGTAGTGGTGCAGGTGCTGGAAGGCGAGAATGCCGTCGCCCGCAACCGCGAGGTGATGGGCGCCACCAACCCCGCCAACGCCGATGAAGGCACGATCCGCAAGGTTCACGCCGAATCGATCGAGGCCAATTCGGTCCACGGCTCCGACAGCCCCGAAAACGCCGCGACCGAGATCGCCTTCTTCTTCAAGCCCGAAGAGATCGTCGGCTGAATTTCGTCAGGCCGGACTTGATCGCCGGAATGACGGGCGAGAATTGGCACCGCCGCCGCCTTCTTATCCTCGTCATGCCGGACTTGATCCGGCATCCATGAACACCGCCGCGCGAGGCCTCGTACGGCGGTGTTCATGGATTCCGGCCTCCGCCGGAATGACGGATTAGTGCCGACGCGGCCGCCACGCCATCCGTGACATCGTCAGGCCCCCGTCTCCGGCAGGGTGGAGATCGCGCCCGGGCGCAGGCGCGAGCAGAAATAGTCGAGGGCGGCGGGGTAGAGCTTGTGCTCCTCCTCCAGCACCCGGGCGGCGAGCGTCTCGGCGGTGTCGCGGGGGCGGATGCGGACTTCGGCGCGGGAGAGGATGGGGCCCTCGTCCAATTCGTCGGTGACGAGGTGGACCGAGCAGCCGGCGATTGTCTCGCCCGCCTCCAGCGCGCGGCGGTGGGTGTCGAGGCCCTTGTAGGCGGGGAGCAGCGAGGGGTGGATGTTGAGGATCCGGCCCTGCCAGGCGCGCACGAAGCCGGGCGAGAGCAGCCGCATGTAGCCGGCCAGCGCCACCACTTCGCACCCCGCCACCCGCAGCGCCTCGTCGAGCAGGGCGTCGAAATCCTCGCGGGCCATGCCCTTGTGGCTCTTCGTCCAGACCGGGATGTTGAGCCGCTTCGCCGCGACCAAAGCGCGCGCTTCGGGAACGTTGGAAGCGACCAGAGCGAGGTCGTACCAGCGCGGCTCCCGGCGCTTATATTCGGAGAGAGCGATCATGTTGGTGCCGCGGCCGGAGACGAGCACGCCCACCTTGACGCGATCAACCATGGTGGGTGGCGCTCCAGGCGTCGCGCGCCGACCAGGTGCCGCGCGAGCCGGCGACCGTGCAGCCTTTCGCTCCCGCCTCTACGCGGCCCAATGTCAGAACGCTTTCACCTGCCAGTTCAAGAGCTTGTGTAACCTCGCTCACATCGTCTGGCGAGACGATCACGGCCATGCCCACACCGCAATTGAAGGTCCGCGCCATTTCCCCGGGCTCGATATGGCCCTGCGCCTGCAGGAAGGCCATCAGCCGCGGCTGCGGCCAGTTGTCGGCGCCGAGGCAAGCGTGGAGGCCCTCGGGCAGCACGCGCGGGATGTTCTCGAGCAGGCCGCCGCCGGTGATGTGGGCGAGCGCGCGGACGCGGCCGGCGCGCACTAGGGGGAGGAGCGGCTTCACGTAGAGCCGGGTGGGCGCGAGCAGGGCCTCGACCAGCAGCCGGTCCTGGTCGAACAGAGCCGGCCGGTCGAGCTTCCAGCCCTTGTCGGCCGCCAGCCGCCGCACCAGCGAGAAGCCGTTCGAATGGACGCCCGAGGAAGCCAATCCGAGGATGACGTCGCCTTCCGCCACCCGGTCGCCGGTCAGCGCCTCGCCGCGCTCGACCGCGCCGACGCAGAAGCCGGCCAGGTCGTAGTCGCCGGGCGCGTACATGCCGGGCATTTCCGCCGTCTCGCCGCCGATCAGCGCGCAGCCCGCCTCGCGGCAGCCCTCGGCGATCGAGGCGATGACGCGCTCGGCGATGCCGCCGTCGAGCTTCGCGCAGGCGAAATAATCGAGGAAGAAGAGCGGCTCGGCGCCCTGCACGACGAGGTCGTTGGCGCACATCGCGACGAGGTCGATGCCGACGCCGTCGTGCCGCCCATGCTCGATCGCCAGCTTGAGCTTGGTGCCGACCCCGTCATTGGCGGCGACCAGCAGCGGGTCGCGATAGCCCGCCGCCTTGAGGTCGAAGAAGCCGCCGAACCCGCCCAGAGCGGCGTCGGCGCCGGGCCTCGCGGTGGCTTTGGCCAGCGGCGCGATCGCCTTGACCAGCGCGTTGCCGGCCGCGATCGAGACGCCGGCTTTGGCGTAGGTATAGGCTTCGCCCTCGCTCATCGGCCCGCGCTACCCACATCGCGCTTGGATTTCCACGGCCAACTCGCCAAAAGGCGGGCGTGAAGCTTCCCGCGCGTCTCCCGCTCGCCGCCATCCTCTCTTTGTCGCTGTTCGTCGGCGCAGCGTCGGTGGCGCAGCTCGAAGGGTCGGACCGCGGCGTGCCGCCGATCGACAGCAGCTCGACCTTCGAGGTGACGGGCATCGACGTCGACGTCTCGGCCGGCGATCCGGAGAAAGCGCGCGAGGCGGGCTGGCGCGAGGCGCAGGCCAAAGGCTGGAAGGCGCTGTGGGCCAAGACCAACGGCCGGCCGCTCGCCGAAGCGCCGTCGCTGCCCGACGCGGCGCTCAACGCCATGGTCGCCGGCATCGTCATCGAGCAGGAGCAGATCGGGCCGAAGCGCTACATCGCCACCTTGGGCGTATTGTTCGACCGCGCGCGGGCCGGCGCCCTGCTCGGCGTCGGCGGCATCGTCCGCCGCTCGGCGCCGATGCTGGTGGTGCCGGTGATGTGGACCGGCGGCGGCTTCACCAGCTTCGAATACAGGAACGAATGGCAGAAGGCCTGGGCCCGCTTCCGCACCGGCAACAGCCCGGTCGACTATGTCCGGCCGACCGGCTCGGGCATCGACCCCTTGCTGCTCAACGCCGCCCAGGCCGGGCGCCCGGGGCGCGGCTGGTGGCGGATGCTGCTCCAGCAATATGGCGCCTCCGACATCGTCGTCCCCGAGGTGCGGCTGAAGCGGCTGTGGCCGGGCGGCCCGGCGATTGGCACCTTCGTCGCCCGCCGCGGCGCCGACGACCGCATCCTCGGCGCCTTCAC
>JBJMTY010000145.1:0-6296 GCA_045811445.1 Allosphingosinicella sp.
AGGCTCAGATGGGCGTCGGCGGCGCGATAATCGGCGCAGCGCGCGGCCAGCGCGATCTCGGACATGGCCCGATCGGTGTGGAATTTGATGTCGTCGTGCACCCGTCTTGTCCCGAATCAGAAGGGGAACGCCTACTTCGAAGCCGCACGATGCGCGCCGTCGCCCCCGTCTGCATTCACGCAGATCAATATCCACGGGAAACCCGATTCACCCAGATCAGTATTGGAAAGGAAAACCGACGAAAGGCCCGGCGGCGCTCAGCTCTCGACGAGCTGGAGGTGCGGCCGCGGCTCGTCCGCCGCCGCCTTCATGCGCCCCAGATGCAGCTCCGACAGCTCGAGGTGCGCGAGCGCGGCCTCGGTCGAGACGGCGGCGCGCGCCTTGTCGAGCTCGTCGTGCGCGCGGCGCGCGTGGTGGTTGATGCGATCTTGCCTGGACATGTCCTGCGCCCCGACTCGGGGTGGAACTCTACTGGGTGGAGGCCCGAACATGAGCAAAACGACTGAGGCGCGCAACCCGGGGTATTCACGGTCCGCCGCCCTAGGGGGAATCATGCATCGACGCCGCTGTCGTGATGGAGGTAGCGTTCGTTGAAATCGCCGACGTCGCGCAGCCGCAGCCAATCCTCGATGGTGATGTTGCGCTTCTCGCGGCTGATCAGGCCTTCCTCGGCGAGCTGCTTGAGCACGCGATTGACGTGAACCGAGGTGAGGCCGACCGCGTCGGCGAGCTGCTCCTGGGTCATCGGCAATTGATACCGATGGTCCCTGGCCAGCCCCGCCGCCTCAAGCCGCAACGAGAATTCGCACAATATGTGCGCGACGCGGGCGCGGCTGTTGCGGCGGCCGAGATTGACCACCCATTCGCGGAAGATCGACGAATCGATCAAGGTGTCGATCCACAGCGCCTTGCCGACGGCGGGGCGGGTCAAGGCGAGCTCCTGGAGGGCCCCGCGCGGGATCAGGGCGATCTCGCTCTCGGTCAGGGTCTGCACGCTGGTGTCGGCGACGCCGAGGAACGTGTGCTGGAGATCGACGAACTCGCTCGCCATGTGGATGGAGATGATCTGCCGGGCGCCTTCGCCGGTGATCTTGTAGCGATAGGCGAAGCCCGACAGGATCAAGGCGCAATGTTCCGGCCGGTCGCCGTCGCGGACGATATGGCCGCCCGCCGCCACCCGGCGGTAGGTGCAGGGAAGCGCGCGGATCGCCTGCCTGTCCGCCTCGGCGAGCGGCGAGCGCCGTGCCAGCCGCCCGAGCAAGGGCTCCCAGATCGATTGCTCTTCCGCCAAGCTTCGCTCCCTCGGTCCCACCACAGAGGGTCCACTCCGTGTGACAACGCGGCGCCCCGCGTCCCGCCTGATTAGGGGGCGTTGGAATCCTTGACTTTCATCTAGATTAGGGTGAGCCGTTTCTCACTGTTTTTCCGGTATTTTTTCAGCTCAGGGCCACGAACGGGGGGGGGGGTTGGGACCGCCCACTTCCTGGTGGAGGTAGCGCAGGCTGAAATCGCCGACCCCGCTCAGCCCCGGCCAGTCGAGTATCTCCACCGAGCGCTTGTTGCGGGCGATCAGCCCGGTCCGGCCGAGCTCGCGCAGCACGCGGTTGACATGGACGGCGGTCAGGCCGGTGGCGTCGGCGAGATGCTCCTGGGTCATCGGCAGCTCGTAGCGGCCATTGTCGGCGAGGCCGGCGCTCCTCAGCCGCAGCGCGAGCTCGCAGAGCAGGTGGGCGATGCGGCTGATCGACGGGCGGCGCCCGACATTGACCAGCCATTCCCGGAACACGGCGGAATCGATGAGGGTGTCGATCCACAGGGCCCGGGCAAGGCGCGGATGGTCCGCGACCAGCCGCACCAGCTCGGGGATGGCGATCTGCGCCACCTCGGCCCGGGTCAGGATCTGCACATTATGGTCGGCGACCCCGAGAAAGCTGTTCTGGAGGTCGAGGAACTCCCCGGCCATGTGCACCGACAGGATCTGCCGTTCGCCCTCCCCGGTGATCTTGTGCCGATAGGCGAAGCCCGAAAGGAGGATGCCGCAATGGACCGGCGTCTCGCCTTCGCGCACCAGGTAGGTGTTGGGCTCCATGGGGCGGTAGGTGAAGGGCAAGGCGCGAAAGGCTTCGCGGTCGGCATCCTCGAGCGTGCCCCGCGTCTCGAGCCTGCGCAGCGCCCGTTCCAGGCCTTCATGAAAGATCACCGGTGTCGGCTCCCGAAAAGGGGCGGGAGCTCAGTCGACTCTCGGCCACCCGCGCCCAAGATTAAAAGCGGGTTGGTAATGGGGACATTATAGCAGATCGGGGCGATTGCCTCTCAACTGTGATAGAGTACGCGTGACTAACATATGTTAGTCACTCGATAGCGGTATCGCTCGCTCGGCTGCGCTTCCCGCCCTAACATGGATCATGATCGTCGATCCCGACCCGCCCGCGGCGGACCCTGTTGTACGTTCACCGCTCGTCGCGAAGCTGGAGACGGTCGCCCCGCTATGCGCCGGCGACCGCGGCGCGCTCGCCGCCTTGTCGATCAATGTCCGCGAGATGGACGCCCGCCGCACCATCATCCGCGAGGGCGAGCGGCCCGATCACATCCACCTCATCCTCGAAGGCTGGGCGGCGCGCTACCAATTGCTCGCCAACGGCAGCCGCCAGATCACCGCCTTCCTCATCCCCGGCGATTTCTGCGACCTCCACGTCACCATCCTGGGCGAGATGGATCATTCGATCGCCACCCTGACCCGCGCCCGCGTCGCCTATGTGCCGCGCAGCCTGATGGAGGAAGCGGCCGAGCGGCCGTCGCTGATCCGCGCCTTCTGGTGGTCGACCCTGGTCGACGAAGCGGTGCTGAGGAGCTGGATCGTCAATATCGGGCGCCGCGACGCGTTCGAGGCGATCGGCCATTTGATGTGCGAGCTCTACGTCCGGCTCTCCAACGTCGGGCTGACCAGCGATCACAGCTACGATCTGCCCTTGACCCAGGAGGAGCTGGCCGACGCGCTCGGCCTCACCTCCGTCCACGTCAACCGGGTCCTGCAGCGGATGCGCTCGGAAGGGCTGATCAGCTTCACCCGCGGCGCCCTCGTCATCCACGACTACCGGCGGTTGCAGGCGGCTTCCGGCTTCAACCCCAATTATCTTCACATCGCCGAGGCGATGCGAGGGAACTAAACCCATGTTAGAAAGCTTGTTCTTAACGGCGGCGTCGATGGCAAGGCGTCCTCGTGTAGGCGCGTCCGCGGCGACAGCGACCCGCGGACGCGCTCTTGCCCCTCCGTGGAAAGGTATTTTCCCATGCCCTGCGGCACTTCCCCTCGTGCGCCCGCGCCCGGCCGCGGCGCGTGAGGGGCGAATCGCCTCAAGCTCTGCGCGGCCGCGCCGAGCAATGCCGCCGCCTCGCGAAGGGCGTCAGCCGCGGCGACGTGCGCGACGCGCTGATGGAGATGTCGGTCGATTACGACAAGGAAGCGGAGGTCGCGGCGGCGGACGAAGCGTCAGCCCCGCCGCCACCCGCCCCCAAGGCTGGTCTCTAATTGGCCGCCGCCGCTTCGGCTTCCTTGGCCGCGGCGAGCTTGGCGCGGAAGGCGTCGCTGCGCTGGGCGCGAGTCGCCATCGCGTCCCAGGCGGCCGCGGCGCGCAGGCAGCGGTCGCGGACATTGTCGAGGGTCGCATTACCCGCTTCGGTGCGGGCTTCCTCGGCGCGGGTCATGTAGAAATCGAGATTGGACACCTAGGCTGTCTCCTGCCCCCGTTATGCTCGCCCCCCGGCGGAAAAGCCGTCCGGCCCCGGTCGGGCGAACGGCCTTTGAAAAACGGCCTCAGGCCGGCTGGATGTTGATCGCGCTCGTGCGGCCGCGCGCGTCTGTCTCGAGCTCGTAGGAGACGCGCTGGTCGCGGTCGAGGGTGCGCAGGCCGGCTTTCTCGACGGCGCTGATGTGGACGAAGGCGTCGGTGCCGCCATCCTCGGGCTGGATGAAGCCATAACCCTTGTCGGCGTTGAAGAACTTCACGGTTCCGGTGGTCATGTCTGTGTCCTTCCAGGTCGGGGCCGAACGTCTCGGCCCTTGTCTGCTAGGAGAGGCTGCGGAAGGATGCAGGAGCCGCAAAGCGCCCAGAGCCGTTCGTTTGCGACTGATAGCCGGTAGACCCTACGCCCGATCGGCGATTTTTGCAAACCGGGCCGCCTCGTCCCGCCTCCGGCTCGCTTCGTCGTTTGCGCTTGCTCCGCCGAATCCAGCGCCCCTAGAGCGGGGCGATGGGTGGTGGCGATGAACTGAGGCCCGCCGAAGGGCGGCTCGACGGGCGGACGCATTATTTCCCGCTGCGCGTCTATTTCGAGGACACCGACGTCGCCGGCATCGTCTATTACGCCAATTATTTGCGCTTCATGGAGCGCGCCCGCTCCGACATGCTGCGCGCGCTCGGCATCGACCAGCGCGCCGCGCTCGAATCCGGCGAGGGCGTCTACGCGGTCGCCGAGGTCAACATCCGCTATCGCGCGCCGGCGCGGCTCGGCGACGCCTTGCTGATCGTCACCGACATCGAGGCGGTGCGCGCGGCGAGCGTGCTCATTCAGCAGCGGGTCAGGCGCGGCGAGGACATTCTCGCCGAGGCGGCGGTCATTGCGGCGTTCATCACGCCCGAGGGCCGGCCGCGCCGCCAGCCCCGCGACTGGGTGCGAAGGTTCGAGAGGCTGAGGGAGGAACCAGGAGCGTGAGTCTGTTGTCGAGCGCGGGTGGGGCGAGCCTGTCCCCGGTCGCCCTGTTCCTCCAGGCGGATATCGTCGTGAAGGCGGTGATGGTCGGCCTCGTCCTCGCCAGCCTGTGGACCTGGACGATCATCTTCGGCCACGCGCTGAGGATGCGCCGCGTGTCGCGCGGCTGCGCGGGCTTCGAGCGCGATTTCTGGAAGAGCGGCGATATCGCCGAGTTCCACGCCGCGCGCGGCAAGGAGGATCTGCCGAGCGCCAGGGTGCTGGGCGCGGCGGTCGAGGAGTGGCGCAAGTCGGTCGCGGGCGGCAAGCTCGACCGCGAAGGCACCCGCTCCCGCCTCGCCGTCGCCATGCATTCGGCCGCAATCGAGGCGGTCGACGATATTGCCGGGCGGCTCAACATCCTCGCGACGATCGGCTCGGTGGCGCCGTTCGTCGGCCTGTTCGGCACCGTCTGGGGGATCATGCGCAGCTTCGGCGACATTGCCGGCGCCAACAATACCAGCCTCGCCGTCGTGGCGCCCGGCATCGCCGAGGCCTTGTTCGCGACCGCGCTCGGCCTGTTCGCCGCCATCCCGGCGGTGATCGCCTACAATCGCATGAGCTTCGGCATCAACCGCCTCGAAGCCCGCCTCCAGCGCTTCGCCGACGCCTTCCACGGCACGCTCAGCCGCGAACTGGAGCGCGAGGGATGAGGATTGTCCTCCCAGTCCTCCCTGCGGGCGCAGCCCGTGGGGAGGGGGACCGCCTGAAAGGCGGTGGAGGGGCATTGAAGGCCCGTCCAGCCCCTCCACCGCACTTCGTGCGGTCCCCCTCCCCATCGCTTCGCGACAGGGAGGACTAGGGATGCCCCTATCCCCCATTCTCGGCCCCGATCGCCGCCGCCGGCGCAGCCCGATGGCGGAGATCAACGTCACGCCGATGGTCGACGTCATGCTGGTGCTGCTGATCATCTTCATGGTGACGGCGCCCTTGCTCGTCGCCGGCGTGCCGGTCGATCTGCCCGACAGCAAGGCCGGCGCGCTCGACCAGGAGGCGAAGCCCGTCCAGGTCTCGCTCGACCGCTCGGGCGCCATCTTCGTCGACGAGCAGCCGGTCGCCGCGGCGGACCTGCCGGCCAGGCTCGCCGCCATCGCCGGATCGTCGCGCGAGCCCGGCGGCCCGCGCCTCTATCTGCGCGCCGACCGCGGCTTGGATTACGGCCGGGTGATGGCGGTGATGGGCGAGATCGACGCCGCCGGGCTGCGCCGCGTCGCCCTGGTCAGCACGCCCGGCGGGACGCCGCGCTGATGGACCGGGCCGAGCGAGCCGGGCTGGGGATCGCGACGGCGGGGCACCTCGCCTTGCTCGCGGCGCTGTCGCTCGGCTTCGCCGCTGCCCGCATTCCGCCCCCGCCCCCGCAGCCGATCGAAGTCTCGTTCGTCGACGAGGTCGCGCCGGTCAGCCAGGCGCCGGCGCCCTCGCCCGAAGCGCCCGCGCCGAAGCTCGCCGAGGAAGCCGGGCCGCCCGAGCCCGCAGCCCCGCCGCCACTGCCGCAAGCCATGCCGCAGGCTCAGCCGGCGCCGGCTCCGCTGCGTCCGGCTCCGGCG
>JBJMTY010000146.1:0-3700 GCA_045811445.1 Allosphingosinicella sp.
CCACCGGATCAACATCATCGACACGCCCGGCCACGTCGACTTCACCATCGAGGTCGAGCGTTCGCTACGCGTGCTCGACGGCGCGGTCGCCTGCTTCGACGGAGTCGCGGGCGTCGAGCCGCAGTCGGAGACGGTGTGGCGCCAGGCCGAGAAGTATCACGTTCCGCGCATGTGCTTCGTCAACAAGCTCGACCGTACCGGCGCGAGCTTCGAGCGCTGCGTCGAGATGATCAAGGATCGCCTCGGCGCCCGCCCGGCCGTCCTCTATCTCCCGATCGGCATCGAGAGCGGCTTCAAGGGCCTCGTCGACCTGGTCGAGAACCGCGCGATCATCTGGCTCGAGGAGAGCCTCGGCGCCAAGTTCGAATATCAGCCGATCCCCGACGATCTCGCCGACCTCGCCGCCGCGGCCCGCATGGAGCTGATCGAGATGGCCGTCGAGCAGGACGACGAGGTGATGGAAGCCTATCTCGGCGGCGACGAGCCCGACACGGCGACGCTGAAGCGGCTGATCCGCAAGGGCACCTTGAACTTCTCGTTCGTGCCGGTGCTGTGCGGCTCGGCGTTCAAGAACAAGGGCGTCCAGCCCCTGCTCGATGCGGTGGTCGACTATTTGCCGAGCCCGCTCGACATCCCGCCGGTCGAAGGCCTCAAGCTCGACGGCGAGACCGTCGAGACGCGGCCGCCGGCCGACGACGCGCCCTTCTCGGCGCTGGCGTTCAAGATCATGAACGATCCGTTCGTCGGCACCCTGACCTTCGCCCGCATCTATTCGGGCAAGCTCGAGACGGCGTCGCAGGTTACGAATTCCGTCAAGGACAAGAAGGAAAAGGTCGGGCGCATGCTGCTCATGCACGCCAACGACCGCGAGGACATCCAGGTGGCCTATGCCGGCGACATCGTCGCTCTGGCGGGCCTCAAGGATACCACGACCGGCGACACCTTGTGCGCCATCAACGCGCCGATCATTCTGGAGCGTATGGAATTCCCGGACCCCGTGATCGAGGTTGCGGTGGAGCCCAGAACCAAGGCGGACCAGGAAAAGATGGGCGTCGCGCTCAATCGCCTCGCCCGCGAGGATCCGTCGTTCCGCGTTTCTTCGGACACCGAAAGCGGTCAGACCATCATCAAGGGGATGGGCGAGCTCCACCTCGAGATCCTGGTCGATCGCATGAAGCGCGAGTTCAAGGTCGAGGCCAATGTCGGAGCCCCGCAGGTCGCCTATCGCGAATATCTCAAGAAGCCGGTCGAGCTGACCTACACCCATAAGAAGCAGTCGGGCGGTTCCGGCCAGTTCGCCGAGGTCAAGGTCAAGCTCCAGCCCGGCGAGCGCGGCTCGGGCTTCGTCTTTACCGACAACATCAAGGGCGGCAACGTTCCGAAGGAATATATCCCTTCTGTCGAAAAGGGCATGCGCGAGACGGCCCTGACGGGTTCGCTGATCGGCTTCCCGATCATCGACTTCGAGGTGCAGCTGATCGATGGCAAATATCACGACGTCGATTCGTCGGCGCTGGCGTTCGAGATCTGCGCCCGCGGCGCAATGCGCGAGGCCGCGCAGAAGGCCGGCATCACGCTGCTCGAGCCGATCATGAAGGTCGAGGTGGTGACGCCGGAGGATTATCTCGGCGACGTCATCGGCGACATCAACAGCCGCCGCGGCCAGATCCAGGGCACCGACAGCCGGGGCAACGCCCAGGTCGTCGAGGCGCAGGTCCCGCTCGCCAACATGTTCGGCTACGTCAACGAGCTGCGCTCCTTCACCCAGGGGCGGGCCCAGTACACGATGCAATTCTCCCACTATGACGAAGTCCCGGCCAACGTCGCGGACGAGGTCAAGGCGAAGCTGGCATAAGCCGGAAATAGCCGTTATGGGCGCCTCGCTCTCTGGGCGGGGCGTCCGGGTTCTCAGGTTTGATAAGAAGGTAGGAAGACAATGGCGAAAGCTAAGTTCGAGCGGACGAAGCCGCACTGCAACATCGGCACCATCGGTCACGTCGACCACGGCAAGACGTCGCTCACCGCGGCGATCACCAAGGTCCTCGCCGAGACCGGCGGCGCCACCTTCACGTCGTACGACAATATCGACAAGGCGCCGGAAGAGCGCGAGCGCGGCATCACCATCTCGACCGCCCACGTCGAGTATGAGACCGAGCAGCGCCACTATGCGCACGTCGATTGCCCGGGCCACGCCGATTATGTGAAGAACATGATCACCGGCGCCGCGCAGATGGACGGCGCGATCCTGGTCGTCTCGGCCACCGACGGGCCGATGCCGCAGACCAAGGAGCACATCCTGCTCGCGCGCCAGGTCGGCGTGCCGTCGATCGTCGTGTTCATGAACAAGGTCGACCTGGTCGACGATCCGGAAATCCTCGAGCTCGTCGAGCTGGAGATCCGTGAGCTGCTCTCGAAGTACGACTTCGACGGCGACAACATTCCGATCATCGCGGGCTCGGCCGTCGCCGCGCTCGAGGGCAAGACGCCCGAGCTCGGCCACGACGCCGTCATCAAGCTGATGGCCGCCGTCGACGAGTGGATCCCGCAGCCGGAGCGTCCGCTCGACAAGGCGTTCCTGATGCCGATCGAAGACGTGTTCTCGATCTCGGGCCGCGGCACCGTCGTCACCGGCCGCGTCGAGACCGGCATCGTCAAGGTCGGCGAGGAAGTCGAGATCGTCGGCATCCGCGACACCCAGAAGACGGTCGTCACCGGCGTCGAGATGTTCCGCAAGCTGCTCGACCAGGGCCAGGCCGGCGACAATATCGGCGCGCTGCTGCGCGGCACCAAGCGCGAGGAGGTCGAGCGCGGCCAGGTCCTCGCCAAGCCGGGCTCGATCACGCCGCACACCGACTTCCAGGCCGAGGTCTACGTGCTCTCGAAGGACGAAGGCGGCCGCCACACGCCGTTCTTCGCCAACTACCGTCCGCAATTCTACTTCCGCACGACCGATGTGACGGGCGAAGTGGTGCTGCCGGAGGGCACCGAGATGGTGATGCCCGGCGACAACGTTCAGCTCGGCGTCAAGCTCATCGCCCCGATCGCGATGGACCAGGGCCTGCGCTTCGCCATCCGCGAGGGCGGCCGGACCGTCGGCGCGGGGGTTGTCGCGGAGATCACGAAGTAATATAGGGCCCGCAGCCGCCCGGGTCGGGAGATTCGGGCGGCTCGCCTTTCAGTACGAGTAAAGGGCCGCTCCGGGGCCGCAAGGCACCGGATGGGCTCGATTTGGTTCGCCCCCCACAGGGGCCGGCTCTTTGCAATTGGTGTAGGAATGGAAACGCAGAATATCCGCATTCGCCTGAAGGCGTTCGATCATCGTGTCCTGGACCAGGCCACGGGCGACATCGCCGACACCGCTCGGCGGACGGGTGCTCTCATCCGCGGTCCCATTCCGCTGCCGACCCGCATCGAGAAGTTCACCGTCAACCGCTCGCCGCACGTCGACAAGAAGTCGCGCGAGCAGTTCGAGGTGAGGACGTACAAGCGGCTGCTCGACATCGTGCAGCCCACCCCGCAGACGGTCGATGCGCTGATGAAGCTCGACCTCGCCGCGGGCGTGGACGTGGAAATCAAGCTCTGAGCCGTCCGGCTTGGAGCGAACGGAACGCGCCTCAGAGGATACGCTCATGCGCTCAGGCGTCATCGCCCAGAAGGTCGGGATGACCCGCGTCTTCACAGATGCGGGCGAACACGTCCC
>JBJMTY010000147.1:0-8265 GCA_045811445.1 Allosphingosinicella sp.
CGCCGCGCTCGACCGGGCGCCTCTCCGGCCTGCTCTCGGGCCTCGGCGACGCGGACAGCCCGAGCCGCTCGACCCAGGCGCCCGCCGCCACCGCCGGTCCGGCGGTGCAGGCGTCGCTGCGGGCCGAGGTGCAGCGCCAGCTCAAGCCGCACTGGCGCGCGCCGACCGGCGCCGACGCCGAGCTGCTGCGTACCCAGCTCACCGTCACTCTCTCTCCCACCGGCGCCGTGCTCGCCATCGACGACATCGCGACGACGGGGGAAAATGCGAGCAACCGCTCGCAGGTCAAGCTGCACCAGGAGCAGGCGGTCCGCGCGGTGCGGCTGGCGGCGCCGTTCCGGCTCCCGCCCGAATTTTACGACGCCTGGAAAGTGATCCGGCCGACGTTCGACAAGAGGCTGTCCCAATGAGCGTTCATCCCATGCTTTTCGCCGCCCTCGTCCTCGCCGCCGCCCCGCCCGCCGCCGCGCAGGCGCCGCCCGCGCCGCCGCCCTCCACGCCGCTCAGCGTCGACGTGACCGATGAGAGCGCGCCCGATCTGGTCATCGCGGTGCCGCCCATGCCGACGCCGCAGGCCGCCGAGACCGTCGCCGGCTCGACCGCCGCGCTCGGCCGGCAGGTGGCGGAAGTGGTCGCCAACGATCTGCGCGGCAGCGGCCTGTTCAAGCCGGTCGGCCCTTCCGGCGTGCGCGAGATCGGCTATCCCGAGGTCGCCGCGCCGCAATTCGATTATTGGGGCGGCAACGGCGCCGCCGCGCTCGTCCAGGGTTTCGTCCAGGCCAATGCCGACGGCCAGCTCACCGTCGGCTGCTACCTCTACGACGTCGCGCTGAAATCGCAGCTGGCGCGCCAGGGCTATGTCGTCGCCCCGCGCGACTGGCGCCGCGCCGCCCACAAATGCGCCGACGCGATCTATTCGCGCCTGTCGGGCGAGAGCCCGTTCTTCGACAGCCGCATCGCCTACATCGCCGAGAGCGGCCCCAAGGACCGGCGGGTGAAAAGGCTGGCGATCATGGATTCGGACGGGGCCAACCACCGCTTCCTGACCAACGGCCAGGCCACCGTGCTCAACCCGCGCTTCTCGCCCGATTACAAGCAGATCGTCTACGTCAGCTATATCGGCAACCGGCCGCGCATCTACATTTACGACATCGGCACCGGCCGCCAGCGGGTGGTGACCGAGAGCGCCAACCAGACTTTCGCGCCGCGCTTCTCGCCCGACGGGCGCTGGGTGCTGTTCTCGATGGCGGTGGGCGGCAACACCGATGTCTATAAAGTGGCCGCGGCGGGAGGTTCGCCGCAACGGCTGACCAACTCGCCCGGCATCGACGTCGGCGGCAGCTTCTCGCCCGACGGGCGCAAGATCGTGTTCGAGAGCGACCGCTCGGGCTCGCAGCAGATCTACGTGATGGACGCGGACGGTTCCGACCAGCGCCGGATCAGCTTCGGATCGGGCCGCTACGCCACGCCGGAATGGAGCCCGCGCGGCGACCTTATCGCCTTCACCAGGATCGCCGGCAATTTCCGCATCGGCGTGATGACGCCCGAAGGAAGCGGCGAGCGGCTGCTCACCGATTCCTGGCAGGACGAGGCGCCGACCTGGTCGCCTAACGGCCGCGTCATCCAATTCTTCCGGACCAGCCAGGGGCGGGGCGGCCGCTCGAGCGTGTGGCAGGTCGATCTCACCGGGGTCAACGAACGGCGCATCCCGACGCCGCTCGACGGCTCCGACCCCGCCTGGGGCCCGATCCTGCCCTGATCCGTTTGTTGCGTTCAAAAAGAGGAGATGAGACGATGAGGAACAAGAGCTTGGCGATGGCGGCGGCGGCCGCGGCTTTGCTCCTCGCCGGCTGCGCGAAGAAGCCCCCCAAGCAATTGCCCCCGGCGCCCGAGGCGGCGGCAAGCGAGGTCGGCACGACCGGCCAGGACGGCCCCGGCGGGGTCGGCACCATCGCCTTGCCCGGTTCGCGCGCCGATTTCGTCCAGACCGTCGGCCAGGGCCGCGACCGCATCCTGTTCGACACCGACCAATATGATCTCGACGACCAGGACCGGGCGGTGCTCGACGCCCAGGCCGCCTGGCTCGCCCATAATCCGGCGGTGCGAGTGACGATCGAGGGCCATTGCGACGAGCGCGGCACCCGCGAGTACAATCTCGCGCTCGGCGACCGGCGAGCCAATGCGGCCAAGAACTATCTCGCCGCCAAGGGCGTCGACCCGTCGCGGATGACGACGATCAGCTGGGGCAAGGAACGGCCCGAGGCCCTGGGCTCCAGCGAGGACGCCTGGGCCCAGAACCGCCGCGCCGTGACGGTGGTGCCGGAATAAAGAGTGCCTCCCCGCGCGTCAGCGCGGGGGAGGGGGACCACCCGAAGGGTGGTGGAGGGGTAGCTGCACAGGCTTCGCCAATTACCCCACCACCACCCTGCGGGTGGTCCCCCTCCCCATGATTTCATCATGGGGAGGCACTTCCGCTATTCGTCGCCGTAGATCGCGACCTTCTTCCCCTCCGGCCCGGCGACGGCGCGGTACATTCCGGGGGTGTTGAAGGACCAGGCGGCGTCGCCGGAGGGGGTGACGACGATGACGCCGCCCGAGCCGCCGAGCGCGCCGACGTCGGCGATCACCGCGTCGGCGGCCTCGCGCGCGGTCGCGCCGGCGAGGCGCATGCGGGCGCAGATTTCGTGCGCGACGGCGGCGCGGATGAAATATTCGCCCGCCCCGGTGGCCGAGACCGCGCCGGCGCGGTCGTCGGCATAGGTGCCGCAGCCGATCAGCGGCGAATCGCCGATCCGGCCCCAGCGCTTGCCGGTGAGGCCGCCGGTCGAGGTCGCGGCGGCGACGTGGCCGTGGACGTCGCAGGCGACCGCGCCGACCGTGCCGTATTTCAGCTCCTCGTCGAAATAATGATGCTCGCTTTCCTTCATCTCCTGGAGCTGGCGGCGGCGCTCGTCGGTCGCGAACCATTCGGGGCCGACCTGCTCGAGCCCCTCCTCGCGCGAGAATTGATCGGCGCCTTCGCGGGAGAGGAAGACGTGGGGGCTGCGCTCCATCACCGCGCGGGCGAGGCTGATCGGGTTCTTCGTCGCGGTCGCGCCGGTCACCGCCCCGGCGTTGCGGCCCGCGCCTTCCATGATTGCCGCGTCCATCTCGTTGGTGCCCTGATAGGTGAAGACCGAGCCGCGGCCGGCGTTGAAACTGGGGTCGTCCTCGAGCACGCGCGCCGCCGCCTCGACCGCGTCGAGCGCGGCGCCGCCGTCCGCCAGCACGCGCGCGCCGGCCTCGATCGCCGCGTCCAGCCCGGCGCGCAGCTCGGCCTCCTGCGCCGCGGTGAGCAGCGAGCGCCGGATCACGCCCGCGCCGCCGTGGAGAACGAGCTTCCAGGGCTTGGGAGAGGGGCTTTCCGTCATCTGGCCTCTTTTCGAACGCGCGAGAGGCGCGCTCTATCCGCCGTCCCGCCCGGCGGCAACCGCGCGGCCCTTTTCGCGATTTCGCTTGCGCAACGTTTCTCATATAATTATGATATCATCATTCAGGAGGGCAAAAGCCATGACCGACATTCCCGAACCGAGCCACCAAGCCTTGCGCCTGTCGCAGGAGCGCGCCGCCGCCACCGCCAACGGCTACGTCATGCTGCTGGTGCTCCTCGCCAGCATCGCCGGCGGCATCCTCGCCGCCGGGCTGATGGTCGATCCGGGTTCCGAGGGGCTGGGCGCGCTGCTGCTCATCGTCTCGGTCTTCGTCTTCCTGCTGGTGCTGAAGGGCTTCTATCTGCTCCAGCCCAACCAGGCGGCGGCGATCCTGCTGTTCGGCGCCTACAAGGGCAGCGACCGGACCATGGGCCTGCGCTGGGTGCTGCCCTGGTATTCCAAGACCAAGATCTCGACCCGCGTCCACAACGTCACGTCGGAGCGGCTCAAGGTCAACGATCTGCGCGGCAACCCGATCGAGATCGCCACCAACGTCGTCTGGCGCGTCACCGACACCGCCCAGGCTTTGTTCGACGTCGACGATTACAACAAGTTCCTGTTCGTCCAGATCGAGAGCGCGGTGCGCTCGATCGGCGCCAAATATCCCTATGACGATATCGAGCACCAGGAGACGACCCTGCGCGGCCATGCCGACGAGGTGAACGGCGAGCTGCGCGACGAGCTGCAGGAACGAGTCCAGGTCGCCGGCCTCACCATCGACGAATGCCGGCTCACGCATCTCGCCTACGCGGCCGAGATCGCCCAGGCGATGCTGCGCCGCCAGCAGGCCGAGGCGGTGATCGCGGCGCGCAGCAAGATCGTCATCGGCGCCGTCTCGATGGTCGAGAACGCGCTCCAGCTCCTCTCCGAGACGGGGGTGGTCGAGCTCGACGACGAGCGCAAGGCGGCGATGGTTTCGAACCTGATGGTGGTGCTGTGCGGCGAGCGCGACACCCAGCCCGTCGTCAACGCCGGCACGCTCTACCAATAGGAGGCGCGGGTGCCGCCGCCGCCCAAGAAAGCCTTCCCGCTCCGCCTCGAGCCGCCCTTATGGGACGCGCTCGAGCGGATGGCGGCGGCCGAGCTGCGCAGCGTCAACGCCCAGGTCGAATGCCTGCTGAGGGAAGCGCTCCACCGCCGCGGCGTCAAGGTCGCGCCGCCTGAGCCCAGGAAGAGGGGAAGACCGCCCAGGCAATAGCTTCCGACGAGGCGAAGACCGCCCGCCAAGACTTGCACCGCGGACTCATCGTTTTTGTTGATCGATAGGCTAAGCGCCTGAAACTTGGCCCGTTCATTGCTCTGGCCTAACGCCCGGCTTTTGACGATCATGCTTGCCTCTCGCGAACGCGGCGACGAGTCGCGGCGAGCATCGTGGAAGGGGCAAGCATCATGGCAGTCATCACGGGAACCGGCGGCAACGACACGTTGAACGGGACTTCGAGCGCCGACCAGATATTCGGCCTCGGCGGCGACGACATATTGAATGGCGGCGGCGGCAGCGACCAGCTCGACGGCGGCACCGGCGCCGATACGATGAGCGGCGGCACCGGCAACGACATCTATTTCGTCGACGATGTCGGCGACCAGGTGATCGAGGCGGCCGGCCAGGGCACCGACGAGGTCCGCACCACGCTCGCCGCCTACACGCTCGGCGCCAATGTCGAGAATCTGCGCTTCACCGGCAGCGGCAGCTTCACCGGCACCGGCAACGACCTCGCCAACGACATTCGCGGCGGCGCGTCCGACGACACGCTCTACGGCGGCGCCGGCTACGATTATCTCGACGGGGGCGCCGGCAACGACACGCTCTATGGCGGCGCCGACGGCGACACATTGGTCGGCGGCACCGGCGCCGATCACATGGAGGGCGGCACCGGCGACGACATCTATCTGATCGACAATGTCGGCGACGCCGTCGTCGAGAATTCGGGCGAGGGCGTAGACTGGGTCTATTCGACGCTCGCCGTCTACACGCTCGACGCCAATGTCGAGAACGCCCAGTGGAACAGCGGCACCGGCACCTTCACCGTCACCGGCAACACGCTCGACAACACGCTCCTGGGCGGCAGCGGCAACGACAGCCTGAGCGGCGCCGACGGCAACGACACGATCCGCGGCAATAGCGGCTCGGACACGATCGACGGCGGCAACGGCAACGATCTCCTCAACGGCAATTCGGGCGCCGACATCCTCACCGGCGGCGCCGGCGCCGACACGTTCACGATCGGCTTTTTCGACAGCGGCACCGGCGCCGCCGCCGATCGCATCACCGATTTCACCAGCGGCACCGACCTCATCGACGTCTCCGCCTGGGACGCCGATCTCGGCACCGCCGGCAACCAGGCCTTCAGCTTCGTCGGCGGCGCCGCGTTCAGCGGCGCGGCGGGCGAGCTTCGGACCTATTTCGACGGCACCGACACCTGGGTCCAGGGCGACATCAACGGCGACGCCGTCGCCGATTTCGAGATCAAGCTCGACGGCTCGGTGACCGTCGTCGCCAGCGACTTCGTTCTGTAGGCCTTTAGTCCTCCCTGTGGAGCTTTAGCTCCATGGGGGAGGGGGACCATGCGAAGCATGGTGGAGGGGCCTTGCTGACTCAGAATAGCCCCTCCACCGCGTTTCACGCGGTCCCCCTCCCCATCGCCTGCGGCGACGGGGAGGACCAGGCTCGCCCCCCCCGAAAAATTCGTCGTTAGCGCGTATAAACCCTTCCAGTAGCGAAAGAATTTAGCCTCGCCCCCCGACTAATCCCTCTCGCGCCCCCATTCCCTGCGGGGCGCATGGGGAGACGGGGCATGGCTAATTATTACGGGACCGCAGGCAACGAGACGATCACCGGGGGCAGCGATGCCGACGCGATCTACGGCTATGCGGGCGACGACATTCTGAACGGCGGCGCCGGCAATGACGAGCTCGACGGGGGCACCGGCAACGACATCATGACCGGCGGCGCCGGCGACGACATCTATTATGTCGATTCCTCGGGCGACGTCGTGCTCGAATCGGCGGGCGGCGGCACCGACACGGTGAGGATGCAGGTCCTGACCTACACCTTGCCGTCGAACGTCGAGATACTCGACACGCGCTACGCTTATGGGGGCCCGATCTACGCGACCGGCAACGGCCTCGCCAACATCTTCATCATGGGCTGGGGCGCGGTGAGCGTGGATGGCGCGGCGGGCAACGACACCGCCAGCTACATGAACTACGACACCATAGTCACCGTCGACCTCGCCACCGGCGAGAAGACGGGGGCCGCCAGCGACGACACGCTCACCAGCATCGAGAACCTCACCGGCGGCACCGCCGACGACGTGCTGCGCGGCACCAGCGGCGCCAACATCCTCGACGGCGGCGCCGGCGCGGACATATTGGTCGGCCGCGCGGGCAGCGACGTCTATTGGGTGGACGATGCCGGCGACCAGGTGATCGAGAATGCGGGCGAGGGGAATGACGAGGTGAAGGTGCGCGCCGGCACGCTCACCGCCTTCACTTTGCCGGACAATGTCGAGCTGCTCACCTTCATCGGCTCCGGCAACTTCACCGGCACCGGCAACGCCCTCAACAACACGATCACCGGCAGCAACGGCAGCGACTGGCTCTACGGCCTCGACGGCAGCGATTATCTGATCGGCAATAGCGGCGTCGACCATCTCTACGGCGGCAACGGCGCCGACACGATCGACGGCGGCGGAGGCGCCGACTTCCTCTACGGCGGCGACGGCAACGACGTGTACATCATCGGCAATGTCGGCGACCAGATTTTCGAGGCGGCGGGCGAAGGCATCGACATTGTCTACGTCTCGATCGCCAGCTTCGCCCTGCCCGAACATGTCGAGAACCTCACCGCCAACGCCTCAGGCATCGATTTCACCCTCGACGGCAACGACCTAGACAATGCGATCACCGGCGGGGGCGGCAATGATCTCATCATGGGCGAGACCGGCAACGACGTGGTCAACGGCGGCACCGGCGACGACATCCTCCAGGGCAATGAGGGCGACGATCTGCTGATCGGCGGCTGGGGCCAGGATTATATGGGCGGCGGGCCCGGCGCCGACGTGTTCAAATTCTCGTCCTACGAGAGCGGCACCGCCGCGGCCGCGGACTTCATCAACGACTTCACGCCGGGCGAGGACCGCATAGATTTGACCGGCGTCGACGCCAACATCTGGATGGCGGGCGATCAGGCCTTCGCCTTCATCGGCGCCGACGATTTCTCCGGCACGGCCGGCGAGCTGCGCTACGCCTTCGACGAGAGCGGCAACGCCATCTTGCAGGCCGACGTCAACGGCGATGGCGTGTCGGACTTCGACATCACCCTGCAGGGCGTCCTCACCCCGACGTCGAGCGACTTCATGCTCTGAGCTGTATCAACGCCTGCCAAGCCCCCTCTCCCCCAGGGGAGAGGGGATTCCTCAAGCTCCGCCCAGCCTAGGTCGAGATCAATCCTGCACGAAAAGCGCACGGGACCCATCCGGCCCATGCGCCTTTCGCCTTGCGGTTCAGGTGATTATATGGGGGCCATGTCCATTCGCCCGTGGCGCGACATCGCCCGCCGCCCTTCCCGCCAGATCATGGTCGGCAACGTGCCGGTCGGCGGCGGCGCGCCCGTCACCGTCCAGACCATGACCAACACGGTCACCGCCGACGCGCGGGCGACGATCGACCAGATCCGCCGCTGCGAGGAAGCCGGGGCGGACATCGTCCGCGTCTCCTGCCCCGATGCCGCCAGCACCGCCGCGCTGAAGGAGATCGTCCGCGCCGCCCGCGTGCCGATCGTCGCCGACATCCA
>JBJMTY010000148.1:0-4791 GCA_045811445.1 Allosphingosinicella sp.
CCGGCGGCCTTCGAGGCGGCGGTGCGGCGCAACGTCTTCCGCGACGATCCCCCGTCCGGCGAGGCGGTGGGCCGGGTGGCCGAACGGCTGGCGGCGCTCCGCGCCCGCCTCGCCGCCGCACCGCTCGAGGCCTTGCTGGCCGGGAGGCTGGGATGAGCGCGGAGTTCGGCCGGTTTGTCCGCATCGACACGCTTGGGCCCGGCCCGCGCGCGCTGTCCATCGAAGCGACGCCGGAAGAGCGGGCGGCGCTGGCGAAAAGGTTCGAGCTGGTCGAGATCGGGCGCCTCGCCGCCGAGGCGTCGCTGACGCGCACCGGCGAGACGATCGTCGCGACGGGCCGCCTGGAGGCCGAGGTGGTGCAGAGCTGCGTCGCCTCGGGCGAGCCGGTGCCGGCCCGGATCGCCGAGGATTTCCGCATCGAGTTCCGCCCGCCGCCGCCGCCCGGCAGCGCGGACGAGGAAGTGGAGCTGGGCGAAAGCGAGCTCGACGTCGTCTTCTATGGCGGCGCCGCGATCGACCTCGGCGAGGCGGTCGCCGAGACCATGTCGCTGGCGCTCGACCCCTATCCGCGCTCGCCCGCGGCCGAGGCGGCGCTGAAGGCGGCGGGGGTCAAGAGCGAGGCGCAGGCCCGGGCCGAATCGAGCCCGTTCGCGGTCCTCAAGGACAAGCTCGGGAAGGCCGACCCCTCTTAGAACGGAACGTCGTCGTCGAGGTCGGAGTCGAACGAGGCCGGCGCCGGGCGTTGCTGGGGGCGCGAGCCGCCGCCGCTGCTCCCGCCCTCGTAGCCGCCGCCGCCGAAATCCTCACCGCCGCCCCCGCCGCCGCCGCGGCTGTCGAGCAGGACGAGCTCGCCGCGGAAGCGCTGCAGGACGATCTCGGTCGAATAGCGGTCGGCGCCCGATTGGTCCTGCCATTTGCGGGTCTGGATCTGGCCCTCGAGATACACTTTCGAGCCCTTCTTCAGATAGGATTTGGCGACCCGGCCCAGATTCTCGTTGAAGATGACGACGCGGTGCCACTCGGTCCGCTCCTGGCGGTTGCCGTCCTTGTCCTTCCAGCTTTCCGAGGTGGCGACGCGCATATTCACCACCTCGCCGCCATTGTTGAGCGAGCGGCTCTCCGGATCGTCGCCCAGATTGCCGACCAGGATCACCTTGTTGACGCCCGCCATGTTCCGTCTCTCCTAAAGTCCCAGCGCGATCGCGCCCCAATAGGTCGCGCCCGCCGCCGCATAAGCCAGTGTGAACAGATAGCCTAGCATGAAGGCGGGCCACTTCCACCCGTTCGTCTCGCGCCGTGTCACCGCGACGGTGGAGAGGCATTGCGGCGCGAACACGAACCAGGCGAGGAAGGCCAGAGCGGTGGGCAGCGTCCAGCGCCCGCGCAGCCGCTCGATCAGCCCGGTGTCGGTCTTCGCCTCATCGCTTTCCTGCACCGAATAAGCGGTGGCGAGGGCGGAGACCGCCACTTCGCGCGCCGCCATCGCCGGGATTAGGGCCAGCGCGATCTCGTGGTTGAAGCCGATCGGCCGCACGATCACCTCGAGCCCGCCGGCGATCTTGCCCGCGATCGAGCTTTGCAGCGCCGTCTCGCCGGGCCGCGGCTGCGGGAAGGAAAGCAGCGCCCACAAAACCACCGTCGAGACCAGGATGATCGTCCCCGCCCGCTTGAGGAAGATCATCGCCCGGGTCCACAGCCCGATCAGGATGTCGCGCACGTGCGGCAATTGGTATTTGGGCATCTCCAGCATGAACCCGCGCGGGCTGCCCTTGGTGAGGGTGACGCGCAGCACCAGAGCGGCAACGAGCGCCCCCACCACGCCGAGCGCGTAGAGGCCGAACAGCACCAGCCCCTGCAGCCCGAACCCCCAGAACACGCTGCGTGCCGGGATGAAGGCGCCGATCACGATGGCGTAGACCGGCAGCCGCGCCGAGCAGGTCATCAGCGGCGCGATCAGGATGGTGGTCAGCCTATGCTTGGGGTCCTCGATCGTCCGCGTCGCCATGATGCCGGGCACCGCGCAGGCGAAGGAGGAGAGCAGGGGAATGAAGGCGTGGCCGGAAAGGCCGACCCGCGCCATCAGCCGGTCCATCAGAAAGGCGGCGCGGACCATGTAGCCGCTCGCCTCCAGCAGCAGGATGAACAGGAACAGGATCAGGATCTGCGGCAGGAAGGCGACGACCGCGCCGACGCCGGCGATGATGCCGTCGACCAGCAGCGAGCGCAGCAGCCCCGCCGGCACCGCGCCCGTCACCGCCCCCTGCAATGCCGCGACGCCGCTTTCGATCCACGCGACCGGCGTCTGCGACCAGGCGAACACCGCCTGGAACATGAGGAACATGACCAAAGTGAACAGCACCGGCCCGATCACCGGATGGAGCGCCACCGCGTCGATCAGATGGCTGGTGCGCCGGCCGCCATGCTCGCTGACCGTGGCCAGCCGGGCGATCTCGCGGGCGCGGCGCTGGAGGCCGGTGAAATCGGCGCCGTCGCCCGGGCGGACCAGCCGCGCCGCGCCGATCGCTTCGGAGAGGGCCTCCTTCAGTTCGTCGCCGCCGCGCCGCCGCACCGCGACGGTGGCGACCACCGGCACGCCGAGCTCGCGCTCCAGCACCGCCGGGTCGATCTCCAGCCCGTCGCGCCGGGCGAGGTCCACCATGTTGAGCGCGACCACGGCGGGGAGACCGAGCGCGATCAGCTGCAAGGCGAAGCGCAGATGATTGTCGAGGTTGGTCGCGTCGAGGACGAGCAAAAGCGCGTCGGGCAACCGCTCGCCGGCCTGCTTGCCGAGCAGAACGTCGCGGGTCACCGCCTCGTCCGGGCTGGAGGGCTCGAGGCTGTAGGCGCCGGGCAGGTCGACCAGTTCGACCGGCCGCCCGTCGGCCAGCGCCAGCCGGCCCGATTTCCGCTCGACGGTGACGCCCGGATAATTGCCGACCTTCTGCCGCGCGCCGGTCAGCATGTTGAACAGGGCGCTCTTGCCGGCATTGGGGTTGCCGACCACCGCCACCAGCGGCACCGAGCTCATGGCGCGACCGTCCGCACCGAGACCGCACGCGCCTGCGCCCGCCGCATGGCTATCGTCATCCGCCCGACCCGCACCGCGAGCGGATCCTTGCCGAACGGCGCCCCGTGCAGCGCCTCGATCGCCACCCCTTCGTCGAAGCCCAGGTTGCGCAGCCGCCGCGCGTCCGCCTCCGACAGGCACGACCAGTCGATCCCGGTCACCATCGCCGGGGTGCGAAAGGGAAGCTGGTCGAGCCGCAGCGTCATCCCCGCCATATAATGCGAATGATTATCAATAACGAGAGGAAAAGCGCCGAGGCGCTGCTTCAAGCAGAGGCCGGGGGCGGCGGCGGCGCCTGCACGTCCTGCTTGATGGCGGCGATCGCGGCCTTGAGCACTTCCGCCCCTACGACGTTGAGCAGCAGCAGGCCCAGCAGGATCGACTGCAGCCGCGAGGCCTCGCCGGGCTTGGGCTGTTCGATCAGATTGACCTGGTCGGCGATCTCTTGCGCGCGGGGCCGGGCGCGGCCGCGGTCGACCTGCCGGTCGGTTACGTTGAGGAGTATCTGGAGGATGATCCCGGGGCCGAGCGGCAGATCCTGATCGCCGACCTTGGCGGTGAAGAGCGACGTTCGGAAAAAGGCCATGGCCGCGAGGCCCGCAGCGAGCACGCGGAGCGCCGTGAGCTTGGCGGGGTCCCCCTCAACGCCGAAATCGACGTGGAATGTCTCGATGAGGAACAGCGCGAGGACCGCCGCGCAGAAGTTGACCGCGATGTAAGTCAAAGCGGCCCAGTTACACACCGCTTTGACCGGCTCGTCGCGATAGCGGGTGAGGAGTTCGCAGGCGCCGAGGAGGCCGCCTATGCCCCCGACGAGGAGGAAACCGGCCCATCCGGCGGTGGCCTGCGCGGCGATGACGGCGCCCGCGGCATTCCCGGCCATGCTTCCCCCTTTCCCCGGTTAGGCGACGCCGAAAATCTTCTGCCCCAGTTCGGTGATGGCCACGGTTTCTTCGGAGTCGGTGCTCGCCATGTCGATGAGGCGAGCCTCCCGAAGGTTGTCGAGCGTCTTCATGATCAGGCTCGGCGGCATAAACGTGATCGACATCAGCGCCTTTATGGGCACGGGCCGCCCGAACTTCGTCAAAATTTCGATGACTTTGTGTTCCGGCTGAACCGCCAAATCCGCTCCCTCGGCCGTCGCCTCGCCGTCGCTCTCGCTGACCCGGCTGAGGTAGGAGCCGAAGAAATCTACATTGCTCTTGGCGGACATGCCGTTCTCCTCAACCCGGCGAACATAGTCTTCCCGCCCCGGCGTTCCAACCATTTAGCGAGCGGCGGAGCCCCGCCGCCCGCGGATATTTCCTCGCCGCCCCCTCAGTCCATCAATTTGCGCGTCAGGTAGATCATCTCCAGCGCGCTGGTATGGGCCTGCTGCTTCAAGTTGGCGCCGGCGGCGTGGCCGCCTTCGGTATTCTCGTAATAGAGGAAGGGCAGGCCATATTCCTCCATCCGCGCGGCGAACTTGCGGGCATGCTGCGGGCCGACCCGGTCGTCCTTGGTGGTGGTGAAGATGAACGGCTCCGGATAGGTCCCGCCCTTGCGCAGATTCTGGTAGGGCGAGGTCCTCTCCCAGAAGGCGCGGATCGCCGGATCCTTGTCGACGCTGCCATATTCGCCCTCCCACGAGGCGCCGGCGGCGATCTTCGAGATGCGGATCATGTCGAGCAGCGGCACGTCGATGATCACCGCGTTCCACAATTCGGGATGCTGGGTGAACTGGA
>JBJMTY010000149.1:0-7547 GCA_045811445.1 Allosphingosinicella sp.
CCCAGGAATCCGAAGATCTCGCCGCGCTCGATGCGGAAATTGACATGGTCGACGGCGGTGAACGTGCCGAAGCGCTGGGTGAGGCCGTGCGCCTCGATCGCCGGCGGCCCGTCCGACGGCTTCATCGGCGTGATCTGCGGCTCGCGATGGCCCTTCTTCGCTTCGTCGGGGAGCAGCTTGATGAAGGCCTGCTCGAGCGTCTCCGAACCGGTCTTGTGGCGGACCTCGGCGGGCGTGCCGGTGTCGAGGATCTTGCCCGCGTTCATCGCCATCAGCCAGTCGAAGCGCTCGGCCTCGTCCATGTAGGCGGTGGCGACGAGCACGCTCATCGTCGGCCGCCGCTCGCGGATGCGGTCGATCAGGTCCCAGAATTGGCGGCGGGCGAGCGGATCGACGCCGGTCGTGGGCTCGTCGAGGATCAGCAGATCGGGGTCGTGGATCAGCGAGCAGCACAGGCCCAATTTCTGCTTCATGCCGCCCGACAGCTTGCCCGCCGGCCGCTCGCGGAACGGGGTCAGGTCCGTGCTCTGGAACAGATCGTCGATCCGCCACTCGCGCTCGGCCTTGGACTGGCCGAACAGCCGACCGAAGAAATCGACATTCTCGAAGATGGAGAGGGTCGGGTAGAGATTCTTGCCGAGGCCCTGGGGGAGGTAGGCGACCCGCTCGGCGATGGCGGTGCGGAAGCGCGCATCGCCGATGTCGCCGCCGAGCACCTGCGCCTCGCCCTGCTGGATGGTGCGCACGCCGGCGAGGATGCCGAGCAGGGTCGATTTGCCGACGCCGTCCGGCCCGATCATGCCGATCATCTTGTTCGCCGGTATCGCGATGCTGACATTGTCGAGCGCGACCACGTCGCCGTAGCGATGGGTAATGCCCGAGACGCTCGCCGCGACGGCTGGAACGGCCGCCTCCATCACCGGCCCTTTGGCGCGGTCGCGGGGGTCCAGAGGTTGGCGGGGATGCGGGCCGGCGGCTCGAGGGTGGCGGGCCAGGCGCGGCCGCCGTCGAAGCGGACATAGCCCATGCCGGGGACGCCGGCCTTCACCAGCGCCTCATATTGCCGCAGCCGCTCCTTGGGGATCTGCAGCTTGACGCGGAAGGTGAGGTTGTGGCGCTCCTCCTGCGTCTCGACCGTCTTGGGCGTGAACTGGGCGGTCGGCGAGATGTAGGCGACGGTGGCGCGGATCGGATATTGCGGCGCCGCGTCGAGGACGATGCGCGCTTCCGAGCCGACCGCCAGCTTGCCGGTCACCTTCTCGGGCAGGAAGACGTACATGTAGACGTCGGAGAGGTCGACGAGCGAATAGACGCGTCCGCCGGCGCCGAGCACTTCGCCGGGCTCGGCCAGGCGGCTCTCGATGCGGCCGCGGATCGGCGCGACGAGCACGGCGTCCTTGATCTGGGCGCGGATGCGGTCGGCCTCGGCGGCGGCGGCGGCGATGGTCGAGGCGGAGCGCCCGACCAGGGCCTGGGCGCCGGTGAGATCGGCGCGGGCGGCGGCGAGCTGGGCGCGCGAGCCGGCCACCTGGGCGCGGGTCGCCATCATCTGCGAGGAATCCTGCTGGACTTCCTGGGCGCTGACCGCGCCGGTCGGCACGAGGCCGCGCGAGCGCGAGAATTGCTGCGAGGCGTAGAGATAATCGGCCTGCTTGGCCTGGATGTCGGAGCCGCGGCTGGCGATCTGGGCCTGCTTGGTGGCGACGTCGGCGCGCGTCACCCGCTCGGCCTGCCGCGCCTCGTTCATCTGCGCCATCGCCTGGCGCAGCTGGGCCTCGAGCTCCTCGGTATCCATCCGGCCGACGACCTGGCCGGCCTCGACCGTGTCGCCCTCGTCGACCAGCACTTCCTTGACCCGGCCCGGTATCTTCGCCGCGATATAGACTTCGTTCGCCTCCAGCCGGCCGTTGCCGGCGGCGATGCCGGCCGGCAGGGTCGGCTTCGACAGCACCTTCCAGGCGATGAAGGCGATGGCGAGGATCGCGATGAGGATCAGGATCCAGGTCTTGCGCGAGAGACCGAGAAAGCCGGGGGATGCGGTCGTGGCCAAGGTCGGTTCCTCTCACATGGGCATCGGACGCCAAGCGTCGGCAGCCGCGCTTATCGGGTGGCGGGCCGGACGGCGGCTATCGGGGATTGCCCGATAGTCCGGGGGAAGATGCCCGTTGCGAGGGCGCTGGGAGGGCTCCCTAGGGACGGGCCCCTCACGACCCTCCCGCCGCTGGTCGGGAATTACCCCGATTGCGCCGGCCCGCCCGGCGGGGGCTTAACAGGGCCATGACCCAACCCAATCTGCGCTGGGAATGGCGTGCCTTCGGGCACCGCTTCGGCGAGGCCGAGCAGCGCCTCACGCGCTCGGCCCCGAGCGCCTCCCAGGAAAGCGACGAGCTCTATCTGGTCTCGAGCAGCGGCGACAACGTCAAGGTCCGGGACGGCCTGATGGACGTCAAGATCCTGCGCGAGGTCGACGCCGCCGGGCTGGAGCGCTGGGCGCCGGTGATGAAGGCCCGCTTCCCGCTCTCGGCCTTCGACGTCGCCAGCGTGCTGGAGGCCCTGCGCTGCCCGGTCCCGCCTTTGCCGCGCGAGGACTATCCGCTCGAAGCCTTCCTCGAGACGTTCGCCGGTCCGGAGAGCGGCATCCGCGTCGTTCCGGTCCACAAGAAGCGCGTCCGCTACACGGTCGGCGGGTGCATGGCCGAGCTTTCCGAGATCGCCGCCGAGGGCCAGGCGACGCGCACCCTCGCGCTCGAATGCGAAAACCCCGCGGCGGTCAGCGGCGCGGTCGAGGCCTTAGGCCTCTCCGGATATGCCAACACCAGCTTCCCGACCGTGCTCAAGACCCTCGTCGAGCGCGAGGCGGTGCGCTTCGCGGTGATCGACGTCGGCACCAATTCGGTAAAGCTCCACATCGGCGCGCACGGCAGCGACGGCGGCTGGACGCCGCTCGCCGACCGGGCGGTGGTGACCCGCCTCGGCGAGGGGATGGCCGCCACCGGCCGCATCGGCAAGGTGCCGCTGGAGCGCACCGCCGCGGCGGTCGCGGCGCTCGCCGAGCGCGCGCGGCGCGCCGGCGTCCGCGCCATCGCCGCCGTCGGCACCGCGGCGCTGAGGACGGCCGCCAACGGCGCGCAAGCCGCGGAAGCGATCCGGGCGCGGTCCGGGCTCGCCGTCGAGATCGTCTCGGGAGAGGAGGAAGCGCGGCTCGCTTACCTCGCCACCGTCGCCGGCCTCGGCGCCGCGATCGGCACGCGGGTCGTGTTCGACACCGGGGGAGGCAGCAGCCAATTCACGTTCGGCGAAGGCGAGGAGGTGAAGGAGCGCTTCAGCCTCCCGGTCGGCGCCGCCCGCTACACCGAGCGCTTCGGGCTGGACAAGGCGGTCGGGCAGGACGTCGTCGACTCCGCGCTGGCGGCGATCGCGGCGGACTTCGCCCGCCTGGATGGGCGAAAGCCGCCCGAGGCCGTCGTCGGCATGGGCGGGGCGGCGACCAACCTCGCCGCCGTCGCGCTCCGCCTCGCCCCCTACGACCCCGAGAAGGTGCGCGGCGCCGTGATCGGCGCGGACGAGATCGACCGCCAGATCGCCCTCTACCGCTCGATGGGCGCCGAGGCGCGCCGGTCGATCATTGGCCTCCAGCCCGAACGGGCCGAGTCGATCCTCGCCGGGGCGTGCATCGTGCGGACCATCCTGGCCCGGCTCGGCGCCGCTTCCTTCGCGGTCAGCGACCGCGGCCTTCGCCACGGCTTCATCGCCGAGCGGTTCGGCGCATGACGGTCGCCCCCGCCCTCCGCAAGCGCGCCGCGTCCGGCGAGCCGCGCCTGTCGGCCGCGGCGTTGCAGGAAATGCTCGATCTGCTCCAGGGCGCGAGCAGCCTGGAGCTCAAGCTCACCGTTCCCGACCAGAGCCAAGGCGCGGCGATCCGCGGCCTCGGCTTCGATCCCGTCGAGGCGGAGCCGCGCCAGACCTTCTTCTTCGACACGCCCGATCTCGCGCTCAACCGGGCCGGCCTCATCGTCCGCGCCCGCCGCCGGCCGGGCGGCAAGGCCGACACGGTGGTCAAGCTTCGCCCCGTCGACCCGAAGACGCTCGACGCGGCGCTGCTGCGCGACCCGGCCTTCAAGATCGAGCTGGACGCCTTGCCCGGCGGCTATGTCTGCTCTGCCTCGTGCAAGGGCAGCTGCACGGCGCAGGAAGTGATCGAGGCGACCGACGGGCGCTCGCCTCTGCAGTTCCTGTTCTCGAAGCTCCAGCGCGCCTTCTACGCGGAGCACGCGCCGCCCGGCCTCGCGATGAAGGCTTTGGTGCCGCTCGGCCCCACCTTCCTCCTGCGCCTGAAGCAGACGCCCCGCGACTTCGACCGCGCCGTCATCGTCGAGCTGTGGCTCTACCCCGACGGCTCGCGCGTCCTCGAAATTTCGACCAAGGGCGAGCCGCGCGAGGCGTTCGAGGTCGCCGCCCGCTTCCGCGCCTTCCTCGCCCGTTGCGGGATCGCGGTGGAGAAGCAGGGCGGCAGCAAGACCGCCGGCGCCCTCAAATTCTTCACCCGCCGCCTGAGCGCCGCCGCCTAGCGGGCGATCGCGTCGCGGCTCGAGCCGGCCGCGCTCAAAATGGGAAGTGGCGGAGCGGGAGGGATTCGAACCCTCGATACGCTTTTGGCGTATACTCACTTTCCAGGCGAGCGCCTTCGACCACTCGGCCACCGCTCCGCATACGCTGGAAGCGGGCTCCTCTAGAGGGCCGCGCTCAGGAGGGCAAGGCGAGGCGGTCGAGCATGCGGGCCAGCGCGACGTCGCGGCGGGTGAGGCCGTTCTCGTCGTGCGTGGTCAGCGCGATCTCGACCCGGTTCCAGACGTTCGACCAATCGGGATGGTGGTCGAGCTTCTCGGCGGCGAGCGCGACGCGGGTCATGAAGGCGAAGGCCTCGGAGAAATCGGCGAAGACGAAGCTCCGGCGGATCGCCCGCGCCTCGCCGTCGTAGCGCCATTGCGGAAGCGCGGCGAGCGCCTCCGTCCGTTCCGCGTCGCTCAGCAGCATCCTTCCCTCCTTGCCGTCCCGCCTTTATGTCCGCTCGGGTGAGCGAAGGTCAAACCCTGGCGCCCTCGGCGGCCGAGATCGAGCGGCTCGCCGACGCCGCCATCGCGCGGCTGCCCGAGCCGTTCCGCCGCCACCTCGCCGGAATCGTGCTGCGGATCGACGATTTCGCCGAGGACGAGGTGCTCGACGAGCTCGGCATCGAGGACCCGTTCGACCTCACCGGCCTCTACACCGGCCGGCCGATCGGCGAGCAGAGCTCGATGCTGTCGGGCGAGCTGCCGGCGATGATCCACCTCTACCGGCGGCCCTTGCTCGACGAATGGGCCGAGACGGGGGTGAGCCTGGAGGCGCTCGTCACCCACGTCATCGTCCACGAGGTCGGCCACCATTTCGGCTTTTCCGACGACGACATGCACGCGATCGAGGAGCAGGCCGGTTGAGCCTGCTCGCGCTGGAGGGGGCGATGTGCGTGCGCGGCGGGCGGCTGTTGTTCGAAGCGCTCGACCTCGCGCTCGGCCCAGGCGAGGCGGCGCTGGCGACCGGGCCGAACGGCGCGGGGAAATCGAGCCTGATCCGGCTCGCCGCCGGGCTGCTGCGGCCGGGCGCCGGGCGGGTGACGCGCGGCGGGGCGACCGCGCTCGCCGACGAATCGCTCGCGCTGGACGCGAAGCTCGATTTGGCGCGGGCGCTGGCTTTCTGGGCGCGGCTCGACGGCGGCGACGCGTCCGCCGGGCTCGAGGCGATGGGGCTGGAGCGGCTGGCGGACGTGCCGGTGCGGATGCTCTCGACCGGGCAGAGGAAGCGCGCGGCGCTGGCCCGGGTGGTGGCGAGCGGCGCCCCTTTGTGGCTGCTCGACGAGCCCGCCAACGGCCTCGACGCGGACGGCCAGGACCGGCTTGCGGCGGCGATGGCGGCGCACCGCGCGGCGGGCGGCGCGATCCTCGCCGCCTCGCACCAGCCGCTCGGCCTCGGCCCGGCGCGCGAGCTGAGGCTCGGATGAGCGGCCTCGTCCTGCGCGAGCTGCGCCTCGCCGCGACCGGCGGCAGCGCGCTGCTGCCGATCCTGTTCTTCCTGCTGGTGGCGACGCTTTTCCCGTTCGCGGTCGGGCCGGACGCGCCGCTCCTCGCCCGCACCGGCGGCGGCGCGCTGTGGATGGGGGCCTTGCTCGCCGCCTTGCTGCCGGTCGACCGGCTGGTCGAACCCGACCGCGCGGCCGGCGTGCTCGACCAGTTCGCGGTGCGCGGCATCGCCGAGGAGCAGGTCGCGCTCGCCAAGCTCGCCGGCCACTGGCTGAGCTTCGGCCCGCCGCTGATGCTCGCCGCCTTGCCCGCTTCGGCCTTGCTCAAGCTGCCGGGGCCGGTGCTGGCGCGGATCGAGCTGGGGCTGCTCGCCGGCACGCCGGGGCTGGCCGCGCTGACCCTGATCGTGGCGGCGCTCACGGCGGGGCTGCGGGCGACGGGCGCGCTGGCGGGCCTGCTCATCCTGCCGCTGGCGGTGCCGATCCTGATCTTCGGGGCCGGCATGACCGGGAGCGGCGGCGAGATGGGGGCGGCGAAGCTGCTCGCGGCGGCGTCGCTGCTGCTGGTCGCCATCGCGCCGTTTGCCGCCGGAGCCGCGATGCGGGCGGGGCGGGAGTGATGCCGTTCCTACTTTGTGCTTGACTCATAGGAAATTTCCTATTATACCCGAGTCGTTGCAACCGGCTCTTTGACATCGTGAACAAAAACGAAGGCGCTAGCGCGACCACCGCGCGAAGATGGCGGTGGGGAGGAGCAGGCCGCGGGCTTCCTCGCGGACCGCCATGTCGCCGCACTCGACATGGCCGCCGAGCGGGGCGAGCGCCTGGCGGAGCAGCTCGCCGATCGCGAGCGCCGACATGCGCACGGCGTAGACGGTGAGGACGAGGAAGCGGCTCTCGGCGTCGAGCAGGCGGGCGCAATCGGCGACCAAAGCGGGCAGGCCCTCCTCGAGCCGCCACAGCTCGCCGGCCGGGCCGCGGCCGAACTTAGGCGGATCGAGGATGATGCCGTCGTAGCGGCGGCCGCGGCGTACCTCGCGGGCGGCGAACTTGGCGGCATCGTCGACCATCCAGCGGATCGGCCTCTCGGCCATGCCCGACAGCGCCGCATTGGCCTTGCCGGCCTCGACCGACTTCTTCGACGCGTCGACATGGGTGAGGCGGGCGCCCTTGGCCGCCATCGCCAGCGTGCCGACGCCGGTATAGCCGAACAGGTTGAGCGCCTCCGTTCCCTCGCCTAGCCGCTCGCGCATCCAGGCCCATTGCGGCGCCATGTCGGGGAAGAAGGCGAGGTGGCGGAAGGGGGTGGCCTGGGCGCGGAAGCGCACCTCCTCCCAGGCGAGGTCCCAGCCCTCGCGCGGCACCGGCCGGTCGAACCGCCAGCGGCCGCCGCCTTCCTCATCCGAGCCGGGCACGAACTCGGCGTCGGCGCGCCAGTCGTCGCTGGCGGGCGCCCACATCGCCTGGGGTTCGGGGCGGATGAAGCGGAAACGAC
>JBJMTY010000150.1:0-6461 GCA_045811445.1 Allosphingosinicella sp.
GCCCACCCGGTGGAGAAATTGTGATGCGCGCTGCCGTGATGCTGAGCCTGCTCGCCGCCGCCTGCCATGCCGAGGGCGCGTCCGCGGCCGACCCCGCGCTGGCGATCGACCGGGCCGAGACGGCGGCGCGGGCGCGGCTGGAGGTCGCTTCGCCCTCCTTCCCGGCGGGCGGCGCCATTCCGCTGCGTCACTCGAGCTACGGCGACAATGTCTCGCCGGCCTTGGCGTGGCGCGGCGTGCCGGTCGGGGCGAAGAGCCTCGTGCTGATGGTCGAGGATCCCGACGCGACCTCGCAGAAGCCGTTCGTCCACTGGCTCGCCTGGAACCTGCCGCCCGGCGGCACCCTCGGCGAGAAAGCCGTCCCGGCCGGCGCGGTGCAGGGGAAGAACGGGCGCGGCCAGACAGGCTGGTTCGGCCCCCACCCGCCGGGCACGACGCCCCACCATTATCATTTCCAGCTCTTCGCCCTCGACGCGCCGCTCACGCTTGCCGCCGGGGCGGATCGCGAAGCGTTGCTCGCCGCGATGAAGGGCCATGTCCTCGCCAAGGGCGAGGCAGTCGGCCTGTTCGGCAAGCCGCGCTGAGGCAGGTCAGAGCTTCTCGGTCAGCTCCGGCACCAGCTTGAACAAATCGCCGACCAAGCCGAGATCGGCGACCTGGAAGATCGGCGCTTCCTCGTCCTTGTTGATGGCGACGATCAGCTTGCTGTCCTTCATGCCGGCGAGGTGCTGGATCGCGCCCGATATGCCGATCGCTATGTAGACTTCGGGGGCGACGATCTTGCCGGTCTGGCCGACCTGGTAATCGTTGGGCGCGTAGCCGGCGTCGACCGCGGCGCGGCTCGCGCCGACGGCGGCGCCCAGTTTGTCGGCGAGCGGATCGATAAATGCATGGAATTGCTCGGAGGAGCCGAGCGCGCGGCCGCCCGAGACGATGATCTTGGCGCTGGTCAGCTCGGGCCGCTCGCTCGCGGCGATCTCGGCGCCGACGAAGGCGGAGAGGCCCGCGTCGGCGGGGCCGGTGGCGGGGCCGGTCACCGGCTCGACGATGCCGTTGCCGACCTTGTGATCGGCTTTCTCGAACGCGGTGGCGCGGACGGTCAGCACCTTCTTGGCGTCGGACGATCTGACCGTCGCGATCGCGTTGCCGGCGTAGATCGGGCGCTGGAACGTGTCCGGCCCGTCGACCGCGATGACGTCGGACACCTGCATGACGTCGAGCAGAGCGGCGACGCGGGGCGCGACGTTCTTGCCGGTGGTGGTGGCGGGCACGACGAAGGCGTCGTGGTGCTCCATCAGCTTCGCGGCGAGCGGCGCGACGTTCTCGGCCAGCTGGTGGGCATAGGCCGCATCGTCGGCGAGGTGGACCTTGCCGACGCCGGCGATCTTCGCCGCCGCCTCGGCGACCGCGCCGACCCCCTCGCCGGCGACGAGCAGATGGACCTCGCCGAGCTTCGCCGCGGCGGTCACCGCGGAAAGGGTGGCGTCCTTGAGCTGGCCGGCTTCATGCTCGACGAGAACCAGGCACTTCATCCGATCACTCCCACGGTCCGGAGGCGGTCGATCAATTCGTCCACCGATTGCACCTTGATGCCGGCCTCGCGCTTGGAGGGTTCGCGGACGCTAAGCGTCTGCAGGCGCGGCGCGGTGTCGACGCCGTAATCGGCGGGGGTCTTCTGGGCGAGCGGCTTCGACTTGGCCTTCATGATGTTGGGCAGCGAGGCGTAGCGCGGCTCATTGAGGCGCAAATCGGTGGTGACGATGGCGGGGAGCTTGAGCCGCACCGTCTCGAGCCCGCCGTCGACCTCGCGGGTGACATCGACGTGCTCGCCGTCCACCTCGACCTTGGAGGCGAACGTGCCCTGGCCCCAGCCTAGCAAGGCGGCGAGCATCTGGCCGGTCTGGTTCGAATCGTCGTCGATCGCCTGCTTGCCGAGGATGACCATGCCCGGCTGCTCCTCCTTCGCGATGGCGGCGAGGATCTTGGCGACGGCGAGCGGCTCCACCGCGTCGTCGGTCTGGACGAGGATGGCGCGGTCGGCGCCCATGGCCAGCGCGGTGCGCAGCGTCTCCTGCGCCTTGGCCGGGCCGACCGAGACGGCGACGATCTCGGTCGCGACGCCTTTCTCACGGAGCCGGATCGCCTCCTCGACGGCGATCTCGTCGAACGGATTCATGCTCATCTTGACGTTGGCGAGGTCGACGCCCGTGCCGTCCGCCTTGACCCGCGGCTTCACGTTGTAATCGATCACCCGCTTGACGGGGACGAGAAGTTTCATGGGTTGAGCTCTCCCTCTCCCGTCATGCCAGCGAAGGCTGGCATCCATTCTGAATCAGCATAGGCCCCAGCCTTCGCTGGGGCGACGCCGATATTCCCGCATTCACGCCGCGTCCTTCACCGCCGCGACGATCTTCTGGGCGGCGTCGCCCAGATCGTTCGCCGGCACGATGGCGAGGCCGCTGTCGGCGAGGATGCTTTTGCCTTCCTCGACGTTGGTGCCCTCCAGCCGGACCACCAGAGGCACCTTGAGATCGACTTCCTTGGCGGCGGCGACGATGCCGTCGGCGATGATGTCGCAGCGCATGATGCCGCCGAAGATGTTGACCAATATGCCCTTCACCGCCGGATCGGAGAGGATGATCTTGAACGCCGCCGTCACCTTCTCCTTGGAGGCGCCGCCGCCGACGTCGAGGAAGTTGGCGGGCTCGGCGCCGTTCAGCTTGATGATGTCCATCGTCGCCATGGCCAGGCCGGCACCGTTCACCATGCAGCCTATGTTGCCGTCCAGCTTGACGTAGGCGAGGTCGTAGCGCGAGGCCTCGACCTCCATCGGGTCCTCCTCGGTCTCGTCGCGCAGCGCCTCGACGTCCGGATGGCGGTAGAGGGCGTTGGAATCGAAGCTCATCTTGGCGTCGAGGACGAGCAGGCGGCCGTCCTGCGTCTCGACCAGCGGATTGATCTCCAGCATCGCGCAATCATAGGCGAGGAAGGCATCGTAGAGCCGCCTGGCGAGCACCTGCGCCTGCTTGCCCATCTCGCCCGTCAGCTTCAGGGCATGGGCGAGCGCGCGGCCGTGATGGGGCATGAAGCCCTGCGCCGGGTCGATGGTGACGGTCGCGATCCGCTCGGGCGTGTCGTGGGCGACCGCCTCGATGTCCATGCCGCCTTCGGTGGAGGCGACCATGGCGATCCGCCCGCTGCCGCGATCGACCAGGAAAGCGAGATAATATTCCCTGGCGATGTCGACGCCGTCGGTGACGTAGAGGCGATTGACCTGCTTGCCGGCTTCGCCGGTCTGGATGGTGACGAGCGTCTTGCCGAGCATCTCCTCGGCGTTGGCGCGCACCTCCTCGACCGATTTGGCGAGGCGGACGCCGCCCTTGGCGTCGGGACCGAGCTCCTTGAAGCGCCCCTTGCCGCGGCCGCCGGCGTGGATCTGCGCCTTGACCACGTAGAGCGGCCCCGGAAGCTTGCCGGCGGCCTCGACCGCTTCCTCGACGGAGAGCGCGGGATAGCCGGCCGGGACGGCGACGCCTTGCTTGGCCAGCAGCTCCTTGGCCTGATATTCGTGGATGTTCATGGGCCGGCGCTAAAGCACAGCCGGCAGGCGAATCCAACCCGGCAGGATCAGAGCGCGGCGAGCTTGCGGCGGTCGAACAGACCCAGCCGTTCGCCGAACAGGCGGCCGAGCAGCGGCGCTTCCAGCCCGAACAGGCCGTTGAGCGGCGCACAGCCCTCGCCGGCGAACAGGCGGCGGTCGAAGCCGCGGTAGGGCTCGCGGCGGCGCCACGAAGCGAGCGCCGCTTCCTCGAACAGATCGTGGAGGGCCTCGCCGCCGAAGTCGCGCTGGCGGGCGAGCAGCAAAGCGTTGCGGACGGCGTCGGGCACGGGCGCGCCGCTGGTCGGGAAGAAGAAGCCGCCGCGCTTGCCGAGCTTGGCGACGCGGGCGCCGCCGATCCGGTAATAGGCTTCGAAATCGCCGCCGAGCGCTACCGGCAGCGAGACCTGCACCTCGCCGGTCGCCTCCGCGCCGGTCCAGCCGCGCGCGGAGAGGTAGCGGTCGATCTGCGTCTCGCCCTCGTGCGCGGCGGGGTCGGGACTCTCGGCATAACGGACATGCTCGACGATCAGCCGCGTGGGCGACAGCGGGGTGCAGGCGAAGAAGGCGCAGGCCGGCCCTTCCGAGAGCGTCGAATCCATCACCACGGGCAGATCGACGCGGTGCGGCGCGGCGAAATCGAACGTGCGGGCAAGCGAATGCCGCCAGCCGAGCTCGAGCGTCGTCTGGTGCGTCCACGAGCGGGCGTCGAGCGCGCCGTCGCCGGCAAGGGCCTCGCCGCCGTCGAGCAGGAGGCTGGCGTCGCGCACGGCGACGAGTCGGCGCTCGCCCCGCAGACGCTCTGGCGGGAGAGCGTCGCGCAGCGCGGCGTCGATCGCTTCGGGCGAGAGGATGCGGCAGGCCAGCCTGAGCTTGCGGCTGCGGCCGGGGAGGGCGGCATAGACGCCGTCCCAGCGCGCCTGGGTGAGCGGTTCGACGAAGCCGCGCTCCTCCTCGTTCAGCTGGTCCTCGAACAGGAAGAGCGGCCGCGCGCCGCCGAAGCGCGCCGTCTCGCCGACCAGCAGCAGGGGCGTCTCGGGGCGCAGCTTCGCCATGGCCAGCGCGGCCAGCGCGGCGCTGGCGCCGTCGCCGGCGATGAGAAGGCCGTGATTCCTTGCCCGCATGGCCGAGCGATCTACCCTCTTAGCGGGGGGCGCGCCAACCGCGCCGCGGCGGCAGCCCCGTTATGGCACGGCCGGCGCGTCGCAATCCCGCCGGCCTCAACGAGAAAGGCCGGCGAAGCTCGCGCTCCGCCGGCCTTCTTTCCACTCAAGCGCCTGGCGATCAGGGGCTCTTGGGGGTGTCGTTATTGTCGGTCAGCAGGATGATCGCGATGATGATCGCGATGATCGCGATGAGCGGCAGGATGAAGCCGTGGTTCAGCTCGCTGCCCTGGACGTGCTCGGCCGCCGGCGCGACCGGGGCCGCTTGCTGGGCCGAGGCCATTGTCGAACTGGTGAGGAGAGCGACGGCCGCGGCCGCCCCCAAAATCTTTCCACGCACTGCACATCTCCCTTGCTTTGATTCGATCCGGTCACTGCCCCAGCCCACGCCGTGCCGCAAGCGCGAAAGAGCCGAGCGACGCAATTGAGCGACGGATCAAGGCGCTGGCTCGGGGTTTTCACGTAAAAGGCGAGGGGGAGGCACCCGATGCCGCGCGGCCGTTCCGCCGATCGGCTCGTCGAGACGGCCGCTTCCCGCCCTTCCGCCCGCGTGCGATTCGCGCTAGGAACAGGGAGTGAACGGGGTTCGTAAGATCATCCATGTCGACATGGACGCCTTCTACGCGTCGGTCGAGCAGCGCGACGATCCGGCGCTGAGGGGGCGGCCGGTCGCCGTAGGCGGCGGCGTGCGGGGGGTGGTCGCGGCGGCGAGCTACGAGGCCCGGGCCTTCGGCGTGCGCTCGGCCATGCCCGCGGTGACGGCCCAGCGCCGCTGCCCCGCCTTGATCTTCGTCAAGCCCCGCTTCGACGCCTACCGCGCGGTCTCGAACCAGATCCGCGCCATCTTCCGGGACTATACGCCTCACGTCGAGCCGCTGTCGCTGGACGAGGCCTATCTCGACGTCACCGAGGACCTAAAGGGGATCGGCATCGCGACCGAGATCGCCAGGGAGATACGCGCGCGGATCAAGGCGGAGACGGGCCTCACCGCGTCCGCCGGCGTCTCCTACAACAAGTTCATCGCCAAGCTCGCCTCGGACCAGAACAAGCCCGACGGGCTGTGCGTGGTGACGCCGGCCCGCGGCCCCGCCTTCGTCGAGACGCTGCCGGTCAAGCGCTTCCACGGCGTCGGGCCGGTGACGGCGGCGAAGATGGCCGGGCTGGGCATCGAGACCGGCGCGGACTTGAAGGCGAGGAGCCTCGACTTCCTCGCCGCCCATTTCGGTAGCGCCGCGCAATATTATCACGACCTCGCCCGCGGCATCTGCCACCGCGAGGTGAAGGCCGACCGGCCCTACAAGTCGGTGAGCGCCGAGCGGACGTTCGACGTCGACCTCCACGACGAGACCGACCTGCGCACCGAGCTCGACCGGGTGTCGGTCCACGCCTGGAACCGGGTGGAGCGGGCGGAGGTGCGGGGACGGACGGTGACGCTCAAGGTCAAATATCAGGACTTCCGCATCGTCACCCGCAGCCGCTCGCTCGCCCGCTCGGTGGAGGGGCGGGAGGAGTTCGCGCGTCTCGGCGGTGAGCTGCTCGGGGCGTTGCTGCCGGTGGAGAAGGGGGTGCGCCTGCTCGGCCTCGGCCTCCACAATTTGGGCGAAGCGGCGGCCGAGGCGCCGCGCGAGCTCGCTCTGCCGCTCTGACGATTCAGGCCGGCAGCGCGGCGACCCGGCTCCAGTCGGGCCGCACGCCCGCGC
>JBJMTY010000151.1:0-7412 GCA_045811445.1 Allosphingosinicella sp.
CCATCGGCGGCGCGACGGCCGGCGCGGCGGCCGCGGTCGGCACGACGAGGCTGAGGCTGGGCAGGCCGTAGGCGAGGTCCGGATCGGGCACCGTCTGGGCGGAGAGGGTGAGCGGCGCCAGCGCGGCCGATCCCACCAGCAGAGCGAGCGCAAGCTTCCTCATGGCGCGTCCCCTTTTTGCGTAGCGCATGCGCGCGCGCCCCGGACTCGGGGCGGCGTTAGGACTTTGTTAACGCCTGGAGGGGGTCCCTGGCTACTCAGCCAAGGCGCGGCGCCAGCATCTGTGCCAGTTCGAGACAGCCCGCCACGTCCGCCGCGTCGAAGCGGCCGACCCCCGGGCTGTCCAGGTCGATGACGCCGAGCAGGCGCCCTTCGTGGACCAGCGGCACCACCAGCTCCGAGGCCGACGCGCTGTCGCAGGCGATGTGGCCGGGGAAGGCGTTGACGTCGGCGACGCATTGCGGCTCGAGGCTGGCGGCGGCGGCCCCGCATACCCCCTTGCCGAACGGGATGCGGATGCAGGCGGCGCGGCCCTGGAACGGCCCCAGCACCAGCTCGCCTCCAACGTTGCGGTAGAAGCCCGCCCAATTGAGCTCGGGCAGGCTCTCCCACAGCAAGGCCGCGACGTTCGCCATGTTGGCGACCGCGTCCGGCTCGCCCGCGGTGAGCGCGTCGGCGGCGGCGACGACCTGTCGCCAGCCCTCGGCCTTGTCGGCCGCCTCGATCCTGAAATCGTACATGAGTCTCCCGTCACCCTAATATGTTTCATGGCGAGGCGACCGCTGCCCTGCCGCACCGGACTGGATGCTGGAACAAATTCAGCATGACGATCCGCGATTTCAATCCACGCTCATTTGCCGCTCCGCCTTGACGCCGCGGCGACCCACCTAGTCCCGGCGGCCTTTGCCTCCGCTTCGTTGTCACACACCCGGCTGTGATATGGGCCTTGGCAGCCGGCTGTTCCAGCGTCGCCCGCCTCGGCCATTCCGCTTGCCGAACCATCGAAGAAGACCACTAATGCTCAGCCAGTCGTACCAGTCGTGTGCGTGGCAAGGCCCGCGCCAGTGTTATCGTCTCGACGACGCGGTTCGTCGTGAGGGAAGATATATGGGTTGGTCGCGACCGAATATCTATGACGGCGCGAAGTCACAAGCTGCTTGCCCCACCCCCCCGTCTTTGTGTCATAAGGGCACCGTAGACTCTATGAGAGCGGCCGATGGGGGAGCCTTCGCTAAGATCGCAGCTGTGGCCTGCCGATAATCCGGCGGCGACTGCGCACATGGCAATGTTGCAGGCGATAATCGTGCGTCTCGCGACCGCGAGTGCTTCTTGCAAGACATGGTGCCTGACGCTTGTCGGTGCCTTGCTAAGTTTCGCCGCAGGCATGAAGTCGCCTCAGCTCGCTGGCTTCGCAATCGTGCCGATCGTGCTCTTCACTTACCTCGATGCCAGCTATCTCGCGCAGGAACAGGCCTACCGCCACCTATTCGCGAAGGTCATTGTCCCGAAAATCCGCGACGGGACTTACTCGCTCTACGACTGCTATGAGGCGAACGCGCCCCTGTGCAGCGGGGGCGTGGCCAGAGCGGTTTTTTCGTGGTCCGTTGGCCCTTTCTACCTGAGCCTGCTGCTGGCCTACGCAGTCGCGATGTGCAGCGGATGGGTCGCCGCGCCGGCCGCGCAGGCGGCCCCCGCCGCCGGAGCGCGGGGGTGAGCGCACCAACCTTCTTCTTCTCCTATGCCCGGCAGGACGATTGGAGCAATTATCTCAGCCGCTTCTTCTACGACCTCGAAGAGCGCGTGGCGCAATGGGCGGGCCATGCGCTGGGCGATGAATTCCTCGGCACGATCGACATTCGCATTCCCGTTGGTGAGGACTGGAGTTCGATGTTGGCAAGGGCGCTGAGCGACGGCTCGGCGTTCGTGATGGCGGAGACCCCACTTTATTACCGTCGAGAGGATTGCGGGAAGGAGCTCCGCGCGTTTCTGAGACGCAGTACGGAGCTCGGCATAGACGATTCTGGCGCCCTGACCGGCGCACGCAACATCATTCGAGTGCGCTGGCTGCCCGAGGGGGCCTATAGTATTCCGCCCGATAAGAGGACCCGAATCCCGGCGATTCTTAGCCGGATCGAGCATACGCCGCCGCAAGACGGACGTGACAAGGACCGGAACGACGCCATCGACCGCTACGTAAGAAAGGGAATGGGAAGCTGCGTCGATGTATCTCCTCACTATAACGAGCTTCTCAACGCCTTCACTGAAGCGATCATCAGAGCCGCCGGTACGCTCCCTCCTGGCGCTCCGATAAACTTCGACAACGAGGACAACGCCTTCGAACTCGACTGGCGCGGTTATCTTCAACCGCCGCCGCAAAACACGCCGCCACCACCGCCGCCGCCCGATCCATCTTCCGTACAGATCGCGGTTCCCTTGCCGGCGCGAGAGCCCGAGGGGCTCAAGTCCGTTGTCGCCTTCCACATCACTCTGCGCTCTTTTGCCACTTCCGATCACGCCATCTCCTTCGCCGATCGGCTTATCGGCGAAAGCGCGGGAGACGCTCCGCCGGATCCTTGGCTGGGCGCGATCCTTGCCGAGCTCCGCAACGCGGCGCTGGAGGAGAATCTGGACCTGTTCAATGTGGCCCCCGCACCGCCTTTGCCCTTCGATGTGCCGCGGCTGGCCGCTCAGCTTCAAGCGCTGATGGAACGCGGCGTGGTGACGTTGCTCGTCCTCGATCCCCAGTGGCTGCTTGCGGTCCCCCCCGGGACGGGCGCCGGGCTCCTTCGGCAATTGCTGGACGCAATCCCAGGGTGGTGCGGCGCCGTAATCATCGCCGCAGACCAATCCACGGCCGCGCAGGCGCTAGTGCCTGCCGACGGGCCCTATGCGGTGCCGGGCGCCGTCGTGCTGCCGCTGGATTCGCGGATTCGCGCCTTCGACTTTCGGCGGATACTGGTCGAGACGCGCGGACGCGCGATGCGCTCGCTCGGTGCGCGGGCGGGCGATGGCCAGACGCTTCCGCTGCTGAGCGGCACGCGATCGAAAGCCGCCTGACATGGCTCCCGCATCCCCAGGCCGTATAGTCACTTTCTATTCGTACAAGGGCGGCACCGGCCGGTCGATGGCCCTTGCCAATTTCGCGTGGATTCTTGCTGCGAGCGGCAAGCGGGTCCTGGTAATCGACTGGGACCTCGAAGCGCCCGGCCTCCACCGATATTTCCGGCCGTTCCTAACCGATCCGGAGCTGGTGGAGACCGACGGCCTTATCGACGCGATCTGGGAGCTTGCCGGCGCGGCCCTCGAAGCGGCGCAGCCTGCCTCCTCCACATCGCCCGAGGACGGATATGGACGGGTCGCCGAAGCGCTGGAAGACGCGACGCGGCGCTTGCGTCCGATCCAAAGGAGTCCAGATGACCCTACCCCTACCCCTAGTCCGCTAGCAGCAGCCGCCAAGACGCCTCGGAGCGGCACGACACCACTCCAGCTTTCACAACCTCCGCTCTTTGTCTCAGGAGGATCGATCGACCTGATCGGAGCCGGCCGGCAGGGCCCGACCTACAGCGCCCGGGTGAACACCTTCGGCTGGCAGCGCTTCTACGAGTTGGACGGCGCCCGGCTACTCGAGGACGCAAAGCGTTATTTTCGCAGCCGCTACGACTGGGTGCTGATCGACAGCCGCACCGGCGTCTCGGATACCGCCGGAATCTGCACGATCCAGATGCCTGACACGGTCGTCGCCTGTTTCACGCCCAACCGCCAGAGCGTCTCCGGCGTATCTGAGGTGCTGCACTCGATCCGCTCGCACAATTCCACGACGATCGAGGGCTCGAAGATTCGTTTCTTTCCGGTCGCAACCCGGATCGAGAATCTCGAGCCACGCAAGCTGGAATCCTCGCGAGCGTATTTTCGCGGCCGCCTTGGTGAATACCTTCCGGAAAGTTTCCGATCCAGCCCTCGCGAATATTGGGATTCGATGGAGATACCTTACAAGACCGGATATGCTTTCGAAGAGTTGCTTGCCGCGTTCGGCGACGCGACCGGCGCGCTCGGCGCCGCCGACACCATGCTGAGCCACATGGAGAAAATGGCCCAGATCATTGCTGAGGATTCGCGACTGACCGTCGGAGAGATCGTCGAGGCCGAGCGCGAAGCCGTGCTCGCGCGCTACACGTTGGAAGAAGCTGCCAGGAGCACCCCAACCGCGGCCGATCCCGCATCTCCTCCTCCGCCGCCACCGCCGGTTGCCGACGATTCGGAGAACGACCTTTTGCGCAACGTCCGCTCTAAGGAGCAGATCTGGCGGACATCCAACTTCAGGTGGCGCTATCTGATGAGCGCCAGAGAACTCGATCTCCTGACGGAGCAGGACCGGAGCGAATTCGGTCGCAACATGTCTTTCTATTTCAACAACAGCACGCGGATGAGGAACTTTGTCCGGGCGACCGACCGGGCATTCCTCGGGTGCCTACTCGTTCCCCTCACTGTATCGGCTCTCTATTTTATCTATTATTATCTCACGATGTCCGCCCTTTATGAGCGACTCCCTTACGATGGGCCTCGTGATTGGAGGTCAAACCTGTTGCTGGAGGCGGCCTTCATTTTCCCGCTCGTATATCTCGGCTGCTGGATGATGATGTCCCTCCTCTACAATCGCCATGCCGACAAACCCTATGGATTGCGATTGTACCGGGTCGCGGGACAGATCGCAGCGGGTCCATTGCGCTCCGAGGTCCCCGATTATGAGGCGCTTGAAGTACTGCAACCGGATGGGCGCTTGTCGCGAGCTCGCCTTTGACGGCGCCTAAAAGCGCGCCGTGTCGCTCGGCTTGGGCAAATCGACGATGAAGCGATGGGTTTGGCTTCGGTGAGCCCGATGACACGTTGGCGATCGACATCGAAGGCGATCAAAGCCGGGGCGTTCGATCTCCCAGTGCGGATCTCCCCGCGGTGCAACTCGAATGACGACTTCGCTCTCCCTACCTAGATATAGCCGGCCGGTGGCGCACCGATGCGAGCCTAGGCACGATTGCTGCCCGGCTTTCACCGGGCTTGCAATGAGCCTTAGGGCGGATCGACATTCAGGATTCCCAAGCGGTGTGATGTCTGATTCATAGGCTTCCATGTTTTGGCATGGAGCTTGGGATGGGGATCAGTCGTTACGAGCTAAGCGATGCGCAGTGGGAGCGGATCGCGCCGCTGCTGCCGGGCAAGGCCTCCGATCCGGGTCGGACGGGTGCGGATAACCGCTTGTTCCTCAACGGGGTTTTGTGGGTGCTGCGGTCCGGCGCCCACTGGCGCGATCTGCCCGAGCGCTACGGCAAGTGGAAAAGCCTGCACAAGCGCTTCACCCGCTGGGCCAAAGCCGGCGTGTGGGAGAGGGTGTTTGGGTCCCTGATCAAGGACCGCGACAACCAGTATCTGATGCTCGACAGCACCCTGGTCCGCGCCCATCAGCAGGCGGCGACCGGAAAAGGGGGGCCTGCGACCAGGCTCTGGGGCGTAGCCGAGGCGGACTGACCACCAAGATCCACATGGTGGCCGACACATTCGGCCGACCGCTGCGCTTCATCCTGACCGCCGGCCAGAGCGGCGACATCCTCGCCGCGCCGGCCCTCATCGACGGCTTCGATGCCGAGGCGATACTCGCCGACAAAGCCTATGACAGCAATGCCTTGAGGGCGATCATCGCCGACGCCGGAGCCGAGGCGGTGATCCCTCCCAACCGCATGCGCAAGACCCTCATCCCGCACGACCCGGCAGTCTACAAACACCGCAACCGCATCGAGCGGTGCTTCAACAAACTCAAACACTTCCGCCGCTTCGCCACGCGCTACGACCGAAGAGCCCTCCACTTCCTCAGCTCATCCAACTCGCCGCAACCATGATCTGGATGCGCTGAATGTCGATTCAGCCTAATCCACCCTAACCTTCCCCCGCCCCTGCTTCACCGCGCCCCGCCCCTTCTTCTCGTCCACCCGCCGCGCTTTCGCCGCCCGGCTCGGCTTCGTCTTCACCCGCCGCACCGGGCGGATGTGGGCTTTGGCGATGAGGGCGGCGAGGCGCTCGCGGGCTTCGGCGCGGTTGGTTTCCTGGGTGCGGTGGGTGCGGGCGGTGACGATGATCTCGCCTTCGTTGGTCCAGCGGCTGCCGGCGAGGGTCTTGAGCCGCGCGTAGACGGCGGGGGCGAGGCCGAGCTTGAAGACGTCGCAGCGCAGCTGGACGGCGGTCGCGACCTTGTTGACGTTCTGGCCGCCGGGGCCGGTGGAGGCGAGGAACTTCTCCTCCAGCGCCTCCTCGGGCAGGACGAACGGCTCAGAGGAGGCCATCGTCGAATCCGGCGGCGAGGAAGTGCGGCGGCAGCGGCGCCGTCGCTTCCACGGGCGGCTTGCCGTCGCGCTCGACCCGGATCGACCAGGCGTGGAGCAGCATCGGCCCGCGGCCGTCGCCATAGACCGGATCGCCGGCGATCGGCACGCCGATGCCGTCCGCGGCGTGGACCCGGATCTGGTGGGTCCGGCCGGTCTCCGGGCTGAACAGGACCAGCGCCCGGCCCTCCTTGACCGCCAGGCGCCGCCAGCGGCTCACCGAGGGCTTGCCCTTGGCGTCCGGCACCATCCGCCACCCCGCCTCCGCCGTCGACACCTTGCCCAGCGGCGTATCGACAATCCCCTCCTCCGCTTGCGGAACCCCGGCGAGCACGGCGAGGTAGGTCTTGGTCACCTTCTTGTCCTCGAAGGCGCGCTGGAAGCGCTTGTGGGCCTTGGGGTTGCGGGCGAGGAGCAGGCAGCCCGACGTGTCGCGGTCGAGGCGGTGGACGGGCAGCGGCCGGCGCTCGAAGCCGAAGCGGAAATGCTTGAGATAATCTTCGAGGCTCTCGGGCGTCTTGGCGCCCGGATGGACGGCAAGGCCGGCCGGCTTGTCGATGACGATCGCCTCGCCATCGATGAACAGGACATATTTCTCCCACATGGGCTGTGTCTTCCCTCGCCGGCCCGCGCAAAAATCCGCCTCGTCCTACCCTCCCGCACCGCTTCGAAACAGGCGGTGGAGACCGGGCCAGGCCCGGCATGACGGGCCCGGCTTCCGCCATAAAGCCGGGGGGCCGGACCCGCCAGCTTCTGTTGCGCCCGCGCAACGGCCCGCGGACTCCGAGGGATTCCAGCGGTTTAATCCCTAATTAACCTTTTGCGTTCACACCTTCCATGGTTAATGAACTCCACCAGGGGCAATCGGGGCGCGCAGACGACGCTCCGGCGCCGCTGAACAGAGGGGCGAGAAGATATGCGCGTGCTGCTGATCGAAGACGAGCCGACGACCGCCAAGAGCATCGAGCTGATGCTGGGCGGCGAGGGGTTCAACGTCTACACGACCGACCTCGGCGAGGAGGGCTTGGATCTCGGCAAGCTCTA